>JAAEZV010000249.1:1165-3373 GCA_018222695.1 Gammaproteobacteria bacterium | reverse complement strand
TAAAAATTTGGTAGGACCAGGCGGATTCGAACCGCCGACCTCTACCATGTCAAGGTAGCGCTCTAACCAACTGAGCTATGGTCCTAGGGGGCGCGCAGTATAACGCGGGTTCTGCATGAGGAAAACGGCTCAAGGCGCCTCGTTAAACTGCTCTTCTCGGTTCGTGTTGTCCAGAAAAGAATCGACCGCGCCCTGAGACTGAATCGCATCCAGATCGGCCGACATCAGTACGCCCGTAAGCTCGGTCATAGTCGCCGCCTGGCTCACAAACAGCGCTTTGTTCCAACGCTCGATGGTGGCCGCTGAGCTCCAGTAATGGCCCAAAAAGCCGCCGAGGCCAAATCCGGGTATGTCCAGGCAGTGCCAGACGTCGCAGTTGTAGTAGCCCGTGTCGGCTAGCCCTAGTGCGCCCACGCCCCACCACACCTGCTGCAATCCGCCGCGGCTACCGGCGCGCTCGGGTACAGAAACTTGCGCGCGCGACCAACCGTATCTATTAACAGCCTGTTTTGCGGCCTCAATTAAGATGTCATTGTTGCGTGTCCAAAGATAAGACTGCTCGGCATATCCGGTAGGTTCTACTCTGCCGTCCACTTCGCGGTAATCCATTTCTCCTAGGTGCTCGGTTTGGATCATGCCGACGACTTTTCGCTTCGCCTCTGGATGGCGCGTGAACCAGTCCGCCTCACTATGAGCTGACTCCATCCCCGGCATGTAATGTCGACCGTCTAAAAAAATCTTAAGCGTTCTGGGGCGCTGGTCCTGTGGGATGTTTGAAAAATATTTGACGATCGCCAATAGCCCCAGGGCTCCATTATCTTGTGTGATCGAAGGCCCGTCGGTGTGATTGACCAGCACGACTTGCTCGTCCTCCGCCGTGCCGTAATGAGCGCCCGGCAAATACGCGATGTATTGGTAGGCGGTGGCCGTCTCTGTTTCGGCCTCAAGCCTCAGGGTTGCTTGCTTCCCTGCCTTTGCATCCATGACGACCTTGGCGCCGTCTTCTCGCGAGAGCACGAGTGTGGGCGACTCGTACAGCCTTGGAACCGGAAAGGTATAGAGCCCCTCGGTGCGTTCAAAGGCCATGTCGTAGACGATGATGGCCCCCGCCGCGTTGCCATCTCGCGGGATCTGGTCGAGCCGCTGCGCCAGTTGCCACCAAATATCAAAGGTAAAGCTCTCAGAGGGCTCGACGAATTCGAAGGGCGCCGGCAGCGTGTCAGCGTCGGTCGCGTACTCGTAATCATTGAAGGTGTAATTGATCAGATAGTCTTCGCTAAACGGCGCCGATGGGTGAGGCCGGGTGGGTATGACAACGATCTTACCTTCGATGTCCTCCGGCGGATTGACGTGATCGTAGTAGATCAGGTCGGCGGTGATACCCTCAGAAGTGGTTGAGCCCGAGTAGGCGCCATAGCTCGCCACTCTCACCGCGGAGCCATCTGAAACCAGAGACCATTGGCGGTTATCCTCTGAGGTAAACCAGCGCTCAAACTCCCAGCTGTTCTTGACGCCATCCACAGCACCATATTCGGCCAGCGTTTGCTCCAGAAAGGCCATGTAGTTCAGCCATTCCTTACTGCCGGTGAGGGTGGGCAGATTGTTGTTCTTCACCGAGGCCCACTGGTAGGCCTCTTCGGCGGTGACCACCCAGTCGGGGTTGAGCTCAGTCAGGTGAGGGTGAAGGTGCTCTGTGTCTGGAGCCTCAGCCCCCAGCCCTAATGTCGTGAAAAAAAGGAGTGACCAGAAAGAGTGACGCATGACCATTTTTCCCGTCGTTATTGTGTGATCAACTGATCCAGCTGCGCTCGAGAAAGCAGCTTTCCCTTGTGAATTACTGCTTCAATACCGCGGGTATTCAGAATATTTTCCATTGGATTAGCGGACAGGAGCACCGCATCAGCCAGAAATCCGGCCTTGAGCTGGCCCATCTCATTTTCGAGCCCGAAGAATTCAGCCGGTTTGACTGTTGCGGAGTGCAGAGCCTCAAGCGGCGTCATGCCCACCTCAACATATTGCTCGAGTTCGGTGTGCAGGCTGTAACCTGGAATGCTCCAGCCAATGGGTGTGTCTGTGCCAGCCGCAATCGGGGCACCGGCGGCATGAAGCTCGCCAGTGCGACGCAGCGACCACTCTGCGAAGGTGGTGTCGACTGGTTCTTCAGACGCTGCCAGCGCATCACGAGCCGCACGCCACTCTTCACTGACG
>JAAEZV010000249.1:0-1155 GCA_018222695.1 Gammaproteobacteria bacterium | reverse complement strand
GGATCAAATTCATGGCGTTATCAAAATCATCCCGCTCAAACGGTACATAGAGATCCATTGAGTTCATTCGCAAGGTTGGCACTGTGATGGTCGCCTTGAGGGCCTCGGTGGTCTCGGCGCATACCTCGGCATCCTCACTGGTGATTGCGGTGAGCCGTTGAAGCGTATGCAGTCTCGATCGCAGCACGTTACCTGGCTCGTTAGCCACATTTGCCAGCTCTGCTTGTCTGGTAGCGAGCCACAGCTCGGGATCGCTGACGCAATCCATTTCATAATTGCGCAAGTGCTCGAGTGATTGCACCAATGGTGCGACATCACGGGCGCGCATGGAGAGTGGCACATGGCCATCAATCGGGAGGTTTCTGGCGCCCGCTTCTTCCACGATCGCCGCAAAGACCTCGGGGGTGACCATCTCGTAGATTTTCAGAAAGCTCGCCCCGGCTGCATGAATCTCGGCAATGTTGGCGCGGGCCGCCTCGGGGGTGGGGTTCGCAATGCCGAGCCCGGGGAAGTTCACCCCGTCGTACACCACGTCCTTGCCATCCAGTAGCGGTCCCGAGTACCAGATGTTGGGCGCGTTGCTACCGGCACTGCGCAGGGTGTCCACGACAGGCAATAGATCCTCAAGCAGTCCGCCGGTATCACGCACATTGGTGATGCCGTGGTAGAGGAAAAGCCCCGCCATGGCGTCTGTGAAGCGCTTGTCAAAAGTAAAGTGAACGTGGAAGTCCCATAGCCCGGGAATGAGGTACCGCCCGCTGGCGTCGATTTGCTCTGTGGCCGGCGTTTCGGGAGCGGTGTCGCTGTCGATAATATCGATGATCCGCCCGTCGTCGATGAGCACGGTTTGATTGCGGCGGACCGGGTTCACCGCGTCGATCACGGTGACGTGGGTCAGCGCGAGATCAACAGGCTCGGGCGAGTCTTGTGCGCAGCCGATCAGGAGTGCGGAGCACAGTGAGAGGGTGGAGAGGGCAGAGACGTTAGTGAATGTCATGATCGCCAACCTTTATTGTGGTGACTTGTGGTTATTTTATAGCGCTGTGGTCTGGGTCGGACGGAAAGCGCTCCCCCGGCTGACCGGATTCCCAGCGCGGATACTTGGCCATTATTGCTGAGAACAACGCGCTGTTCAGCCAGTTTTCCAGCCATTGC
>JAAEZV010000248.1 GCA_018222695.1 Gammaproteobacteria bacterium | reverse complement strand
GCTCGGGATCACGGTTCCCGATCCCCGTCACGCGTGCCGTGGTGAAAGCGGCGCAGGACGGCTCACTGCTCGGTGTTGAGACCCGCCACATCGAGAGCCTCAACCTCGACTACCCGGTCAGCATCCCAGGTGTGGACGACCAATATGTCGATCCCAAAGCGGGCTGGGGTAATGACGAGGCCTACGAAGAGCAGGCGAGCCAACTGGCGGCGCTGTTCCTCGAAAATATTACCCACTTTGACGTCAGCGAGGCGATTGTGGCGGCGGGTCCTAAGAGCGGCTGAACCCCACGAGGGAACCTTTAAGAGTCAGCTGGCAGGGTTCGATAACGCCGGCGAGTCGTCTTTGCCGCCAAGCCATCTCGCTCGCAAAGCGCGCGCGTCCTCCGCGATCAAGTACAGCGCCGGCACCAGCACCAGCGTGACCCCCGTCGCGAACAGCACGCCAAAAGACAGGGATGTCACCATGGGTATCAGAAACTGCGCCTGAACGCTCGTCTCGGACATGATGGGCAGCAAGCCGACGAAGGTAGTCAGTGAGGTCAGGATAATGGGCCGGAAGCGGTCCTCGCCCGCCTGCAGAAGTGCCGTCACCAATTCCATACCCTCCTCTCGAAGGCGATTGATGCGATCAATGAGCACCAGATTGTCGTTGACTACGACACCGGCGCACGCGGTCACCCCCATGATGGAAAACATGCTGACCTGCCAGCCCAGAATCATGTGACCAAAAATGGCGCCCATGAGTCCGAACGGTACGGCAGTCAAAATCAACAGCGGCTGCCAGTACGATCGGAAGGCGACCGCCATCAGGGCATAGATCACCATCATGGCGAGTGCCATCAACCGCACGGTGGCCTCGCGAAATTCGATTTCTTCCTGCAATTCCCCATCCAGGTTCACAAACAAGTCGGGGTATTGCTGTAGCCACTTAGGCAAATAATCGCGGAACACCGACTGCACAATCGCGCGCGGCGGCGGGCCGTTCGCTTCAACGTCTGCCTCCACTTCCAACGTACGCAGGCGATCGAGTCGCTCCAATTTTTGATACCCGGCTTCAACCCGATAGGTGGCTACGGCCTCAAAAGGCACCTCACCGCCACCGGGCGTACGGATATACATATCATTCAAATTAGCGATAGCGAGCCGCTCTATCTCTGGATAACGCACCATCACCTTGACGTCTTCTCGCCCTCTAGGAATACGCTGCGCTTCCGCACCGTAAAAGGCCTGTCGCACTTGTCGCGCCACATCCGCCAGGCCCACACCCAGTGTTTCGGCCGCCGGCTTTAACTCCAGCACCAGCTCATCCCGGGGGCTATCGAAACTGTCAGAGACGTCAAAAACGCCGGGGTAGGAGAGCAGCGCCTCTCGCACATCCCCGGCCATCGCCTCTAAGTCCTCAACCTTGCGCGAGGCGAGCACGAGCCTGATGGGTTTGCCTGGATCACGGATGGTGTAATCCATGCGCACTTCTTTGGCTTCACTCAGCGAGCCTGAATCCGACCTGAGCTCAAGGGCAAAGGCCTCGGTGTCCACCCCCTCGCTGACGGTGGCGATCACCACCTCTACTTCGTTGTCATTGGCACGACCCAAAATGCTGCCGATGGCCGGGGCGTCCTCATATTCGGGGCGTTGGTTCCACTCTGTCTTCAGGGCTTCGGCGGCATCCACAACACGCTGCATCACCAGCTCTGACTGCGAAAAAGAGCCACCCTCGGGCATCACAATTTTCGCCTCGACAAAGTCGGAATTGATACGCGGGAAAAAAGCGGACCTCAGCCAACCGCCACCGTAAAAGGCGAGGCTCAAGCTAAGCATGACCAGAAAGAAACCCGCTACCAGCATATGATGCTGCAGTGCCCACTTGAGAAACGGCCGGTAACGGGTGCGTGCGAAGGAAACCAGCCCTTCCGCGCATCGATGTCGCCAATCCTCGAGTCGCTTTAACAGTGGCGTTGTCGCGGGCTGCTCGGGGCCCAGTCGTGAGAGATGCGCCGGCAGAATCCACAAACACTCAACCAGCGAAAACATCAGCACCAACAGGACCACAACCGGAATCCCCTTGGCCGCGTGAGCCCACTCTCCAGGCATAAACATCATGGGCGCGAAAAACACCATCGTACTGATCACCGCGAACAGCACCGGCTTAAACACTTCCCGGACGCCCCAAAAGGCCGCCGACTCGCCCTCCACACCTCTGGTCTGTACGGTGTGAATGGACTCACCGACAATGATGGCGTCATCGACCACAATGCCCAGCACCAGCAGGAAGGCAAACAGAGAAATCATGTTGAGTCCGACGCCGGTATACGGGAGTAAGAAAAATGCGCCTAGAAAGGCAACGGCAATACCCACGGAAACCCACACTGCCACAGCCGGTCTCAGAAACAGCACCAGCACCAAAAACACCAACAGCAGACCACCCAAGCCGTTCTTCAGCAGCGTCTCGACACGCCCCTTAAACGGCACCGCCGCGTCACGCCAAAAAGACAGGGTGGCCCCTTCAGGTAAGTTTGGGGTCTGCTTGGCCACCCACTCATTGATGACCCGAGAGGACTGCACCACATCGGGGTTGGTGGTGACATACGCATACAACCCGTGCCCTGGCATACCATCGAAACGGCTGAGGGTGTCGACATCCTCAAAGCCGTCGTCAATGGTGGCAACCTCACCGAGATATATCTGCGTACCATCTCTGGCGGTCAACAATACGATGCGCTCGAAGTCCTCCCGATAGTAGGCCTGACCCCGGGTTTGCACGCGGATGTCACCATCGGTGCCTTTGATCGCGCCGGCGGGCAAATTCAGTGAGGCAGACTGAATCGCGCGGACCACATCGTCGAAGGACAGGTTATGGCGCCGGAGATCCAGCTCCGACACATTGACCGACACTTCGTATCGGCGCGGCGACACCAGATCTACAACCGAAATCCAGGGCTGGCGGGCCAGGTCGTCGCGCAGCGTCTCACCGAGTTCTTTGAGCTCCCATTCATCAAGCTCACCGGCTAACTGCACGATGCCCAGCATGTGGCGGTAGATGAGCTCGGTCACCACGGGGCGCTCGGCGTCGGTCGGGAAAGTGGTGATCGCATCGACCCGGGTTTTAATCTCGTTGGTCAGTCGCTGAGTGGGATAGCCTGTCAGCGCCTCGACAATCACCTGCCCCATACCATCAGAAGCGGTAGAGCGAATCTCCTTGATGCCGTCGAGGTCGTGAATCGCCTCCTCGATCCGCACACAAATCTGCTCTTCCACTTCTCTCGGGCTGGCCCCAGGAAACGGCATAGCAATGCTGATGCGATCGACAACGGGTGTAGGGAAGAACTGCTTGTCGAGGCCCGGAATGTTGTAGAGCCCGCCAATCACCAACACCACCATCAGGAGGTTTGCTGCGATCGGATTGGAGA
>JAAEZV010000247.1 GCA_018222695.1 Gammaproteobacteria bacterium | reverse complement strand
CCCTTGCTCACCAACACAATGACGCAGGGTGAAACGCGCGGATAGACCCGGAGGGAGCAACTATCGCAGAGCACGGCTCGGCCATCCTCGATCGCCCGGGTTAGGCTGCCGCACCGGCCGCAGTGCCGATGTGTATCTCGCCAATAGAGCAGTTGATACGCCCGCCCGTGGGCATGAAATAGCGAGTCTTCCACCCTGCCCAACAGGCCGTAAAGATTGCCGGACAAATGCTCGGTCTGGTTAATGCTGTCCTCAGGCACCGAGAATGCCCACACACCGCGGTCCTGCCAACGACCGACAGGCACCGCATCAGCGAAGCTCACACCCCACTGCTCCGTCACTTCACTGAGTCGCCATGGCAAGCCGGGCTGCCCGCGCAGCGAGGTCACTGTGTTTCGACCTGCGAAAACGAACCCCCAATCCTCGGACTGAGGTTCGGAGGGTAATTCAGAAATGTCGAGCACAGTGGAGGCTTCCTTGGCGCAGAGCCCGACAGGTCTAGGAAGCCACTCGCCTGAGTACAAGAACTTGAAAGGTGTTTGAATTGCGAGCAGTGACTGTGAACAGGGCCTCAAGAACCAAGTCACGACGTCGCCCGTATACTCAGCAGCCTTAAAACCGGTGTACAGTGCCGGCGTCCGGTCTTCATGAAAGGGCACGGGTCATCAGTAGAAATCAGCCACCTCGCAGGTGTAAGCCTGTCGTTATGGCGATGAGTGATAACAACGACATGGACTATCGACTATGAGTGAATCTTCTCTAAACGCCTTTTGGAGCAACTTCCTCGGCGAATCCCCGAACTGGTACAAGCAAACCATCATCGGGTTTATTGTCATCAACCCGCTACTGCTGATGGTGGCGGGGCCCGTTGTCACAGGCTGGGCACTCATTGCAGAGTTTATTTTTACTTTGGCATTGGCCTTGCGTTGTTATCCGCTGCAGCCGGGCGGGTTGCTAGCGATCGAGGGGATATTGTTGGGTCTCGCCGATCCACACAGTGTGTTCCATGAGGCCGAGGCCAACTTTGAGGTGATTCTGCTGCTGATGTTCATGGTGGCAGGGATCTACTTCATGAAGGATCTGCTCCTTTTTGTGTTCACCAAGATCCTGCTCAATGTGCGATCCAAAAAGCTATTGGCGTTTTTGTTCTCGATTGTTTCGGCGGTCTTATCGGCGTTTCTCGATGCATTGACCGTGACGGCGGTATTGATCAGTGTTGGCGTGGGTTTCTACGCAGTGTTTCACCGGGTTGCTTCGGGCATGGACGTCTCGGATAAGAGCCATGACCATACTCGAGACGGCTCAGTGCAGGCCGACTCGCAGGCAGACCTTGAAGCATTCCGGGCATTTCTCCGGAGCTTGCTGATGCATGGTGCGGTAGGCACCGCGCTGGGTGGTGTCTGCACTTTGGTGGGAGAGCCCCAAAACCTGCTGATTGCGACGGTAGCGGGCTGGGACTTCCAGACGTTCTTCCTCTACATGGCACCGATCACCATGCCGGTTCTGGTCTGTGGTCTGATTACTTGCGTCCTGTTAGAGGTCACGGGTTGGTTCGGCTACGGCGCGCTGATGCCCGAAAACGTTCGGCAGGTGCTCACCCGTTTCGACGAGGGTCAACAGGCTGCCGCTACGGCTCGCTCGAGAGCTAAGCTACAGATTCAGGCCATCACAGCCATCATTCTGGTGTTTGCGCTCGCGTTTCATTTGGCGGCAGTGGGCTTGATTGGTTTGCTCGTGATCGTACTGCTGACCGCTTTCAACGGGATTACCGATGAGCACGAGATTGGGCACGCGTTTCAGGAGGCCCTGCCCTTCACTGCGCTGTTGGTGGTTTTCTTCGCGATCGTCGCGGTGATTCATGAACAGCACCTGTTCACACCGGTTATTGAGTCGGTATTGGCAATGTCCAGTGAGGTGCGCCCCGCCATGTTCTTCCTGGCCAACGGCATTCTGTCGGCGATCTCGGATAACGTGTTCGTTGCGACGGTGTACATCTCTGAGATAGACGCGGCGCTCAAGGCGGGAGAGATCGATCGCGCCGAGTTTGATCGGCTGGCGATTGCCATCAATACAGGCACCAATTTACCTTCTGTTGCGACGCCGAATGGCCAGGCGGCGTTCCTGTTCCTGCTGACTTCAGCGTTAGCGCCATTAATTCGATTGTCTTACGGCAAGATGGTACTGATGGCCCTGCCCTATACGATCGTGTTGACGTCTGTTGGTTTGGCGGCGGTGTACGTCAACCTCTGAATTAGTGGCGGGGTGATCTCCGCCATACCGCCTCGCCCGCACTGAGGTCGAGCTCCCGGAGTTTGGCCTCGTGTCGCTCGGTCTCTTGGGGGCTTGCTCTAAGCACAGTCAGTGGCTTCCGTTCGGCGGCCAAGCGCCTGATGCCGTTTTCCGGCCCTGATCCGTTTGAAGACGTATCACCGTTCTCTGCTCCCAGACCGAGCGAGGCCTGACCTCCCGTCATGGCGAGATACACTTCAGCCAGTATCTCGGCATCCAGCAAAGCACCGTGGAGTGTTCGACTGGTGTTATCGATCTCGTATCGTTGACATAGGGCATCAAGATTATTGCGCTGCCCCGGGTGCTTGTGCCGCGCCATCTGCAACGTATCCACGACACTGCAAACAGTATCGAGCGCGCCGACGGAGGGCTCCAGCCGATCCAGTTCGGCATCGATAAAGCCCACATCAAAGGGCGCGTTATGGATTACCAGCTCGGCGCCTCGCACAAACTCCACAAACTCCGGTGCAATCTCGCTAAAAGTCGGTTTGCCAGCCAGAAACTCCTGCGTGATGCCGTGCACTTCAAGAGCGCCGGCGTCAATGTCCCGCTCTGGCTGGATGTATTGGTGATAGTGGCGGCCGGTTATGCGCCGGTTGACGAGCTCAACGCATCCAATCTCGATAATGCGATGACCCTGGTTAACCTCTAGCCCCGTGGTTTCTGTGTCGAGCACGATCTGACGCCTATCCATTAGCGCCTCTCACTTCGTCCATACCGAGGTTTGCCAGCCTGTCTGCTCGTTCATTTTCGGGATGCCCACTATGGCCCTTGACCCAGCACCAGTCCATCTCATGCCGAGTCGCTTCATGGTCCAGCGCCTGCCACAGGTCCTGATTTTTGACGGGCTTTTTGGCGGCGGTTCTCCACCCATTACGCTTCCAATTGGTCAGCCACTGGGTGATCCCATCTTTGACGTAGGTGGAATCGGTTGTCAGGCTGACCCGGCACGGCTCACTCAGCGCCCTCAGTGCCTCTATAGCGGCGGTCAGCTCCATGCGATTGTTGGTGGTGTCGTCAGCGCCACCATGGAGTTCTCGCTCGTGATCGCCAAACTGCAGGACCGCGCCCCAGCCTCCTGGGCCCGGGTTGCCGCTACACGCTCCATCTGTATAGGCGCTGACTTG
>JAAEZV010000246.1 GCA_018222695.1 Gammaproteobacteria bacterium | reverse complement strand
CTGCGGGGCATTCTCGCGGCCTGCACGGCGCTGGCCATCTCCATGGTGGTCGGTCCCTACGTGATTGAGCGCCTGAATCAGTTGCAGATTGGCCAGACAATCCGTGAAGAAGGGCCGCAATCTCATTTGCAAAAAGCCGGCACGCCCACTATGGGCGGGGCATTAATTCTTGTCACCGTACTGGGATCCACCGTCTTGTGGGCAGATTTGGGCAGCCGTTATGTATGGGTTGCGCTGATCACCACTGTGGCCTTCGGCGCGATTGGTTGGATTGATGATTATCGGAAGGTGGTCCGAAAAGACACGCGAGGCTTGCCCGCCCGGTGGAAGTATCTCTGGCAGTCGTTGTTTGCCTTCGGCATCGCACTGTATCTGTTTGATACCGCTCTACTGCCTGAAGAAACGACCCTCTATGTGCCCTTCTTTAAAGATGTGGCGTTCGCAATGGGCTGGCTGTTCGTGCTGTTTACTTATTTTGTGGTGGTCGGTTCGAGTAACGCGGTAAATCTAACAGACGGTCTGGACGGTCTCGCCATCATGCCCACGGTGATGGTGGCGACGGGTCTCGGTGTAATCGCTTATCTCGCCGGACATGTTGAATTTGCCGAGTATCTCAACATTGCCTATCTGCCCGGGACCGGCGAGCTGATGGTGTTCTGCGGTGCGATTGCCGGAGCAGGCCTCGGGTTTCTGTGGTTCAACACCTACCCCGCCATGATTTTTATGGGCGATGTCGGCGCGCTGGCACTGGGCGCTGCGCTGGGCATTGTCGCGGTAATGACCCGGCACGAGATCGTGCTTTTCATCATGGGCGGCATCTTCGTGCTGGAAACCCTCTCGGTAATCATTCAGGTCGGCTCGTTCAAGTTGACGGGCAAGCGGGTCTTCCGCATGGCGCCCATTCATCATCATTTCGAACTCAAAGGATGGCCCGAGCCTCGGGTGATCGTCCGGTTCTGGATTATCACTGTGATGCTCGTGCTGTTTGGGCTCGCCACGTTGAAGCTGCGGTGACGGACGGATGATGACGAGCGCGACCATTGCCAGCTCAGAGAGACGCGTGATCTTCGGTCTCGGTGCTACGGGACAGTCAGTTGCCCGCTGGTGGCGGCAGCAAGGCGTTGCCTTCGCGGCCGTCGATACCCGGGCAGAGCTTGCTGACAATCCTGCGGCGGTAGCTGATATCGATGTGGACAGCGCCGCTTTCGGTGACGTTGATGCCGCTTTTGCTGACGACTGCACTGAAATGATCGTGAGTCCCGGGGTGGCGCTCGATCATCCCCTGGTGGAGAGAGCCCGTGGGCAAGGTTGTCGAGTGCGAGGCGATATTGATTTGTTCGTGGAGGCGGCTAAGGCACCAGTGGTGGGTATTACCGGCTCCAATGGCAAATCCACTGTCACGTCGATACTCGGGGCCATGATTGCCGCCTGTGGTGTGAAAGTCGCTGTAGGAGGGAATCTGGGTCGCCCGGCTTTGGATCTGCTGGCGGACGAGCCTGAGTTGTATGTGCTCGAGTTGTCCAGTTTTCAGTTGGAGCGGTCTGAAGCGCTGGGTTTGGATCTGGCGACAGTCCTCAATATCAGTGCCGATCATCTCGACCGCTACACGTCGCTCACGGACTATCACCGCGCCAAACATGCCATTCACAAGCAAGTGGGGCATGTGGTGGCGAATCGGGATGACCCGCTCACTATCCCACTGGTCCCAGAAGAGACGCCGGTCACCTGGTGGCGATCTGGAGAGCCTGATCTTAGAGAGTTTGGCCTCCTTGAGCGTGACAGCGTGACCTGGCTATGCCGAGGCCCGGAGAGACTGGTGTGCACCGATGAGCTCCAGCTGGCGGGCAGGCATAACCATCTGAATGTGCTGGCGGCGCTGGCGCTGGGCAGTGCGCTCAACATGCCTATGGAGGGATTGATCGAGGGAGCAAAGCAGTACCGCGGTCTGCCTCATCGCTGCGAGTTGATCGGCCAGGTCAATGGCGTGCGCTTCATCGATGACAGCAAAGGCACCAATATCGGTGCGACGTCTGCCGCGCTCGAGGGTCTGGCCGGCGCAGGGCAAATCTGGCTGATCATCGGTGGACAGGGTAAAGGGCAGGATTTCTCTTTGCTCAAACCCGTGCTTGCTCAAATCGACGTGCGGTTGCTGGTCATGGGTGAAGCCACGGCAGAGATTTGTGCCCAACTGGGTCAGGATGCGCCGATTGATGTGATGCCCACCCTTGAGGACGCCGTCAATCTGAGTGCGGCATCCGCTCAACCGGGGGATATTGTTTTGCTGTCACCCGCGTGTGCGAGTTTTGACATGTTCACCAGCTACGTTGAGCGTGGCGAGCGATTTCAGGCAGCGGTGGCGGCACTGGAGGTGGCGGCATGATCCGCGGCGCCTCCTTTGCGGTCTATCGAGGGGACCCCCTCTTGCTGATGCTCGGCGCCGTGTTGGTGAGTATCGGTTTGATCGCCATCGCCTCGGCATCGATTGAGTACAGCGATTTCCATTTCAACAACCCCTGGCATCACACTGAGCGGCACGCGCTGTATTTACTCGCCGGTCTGACCGCGGGGGCGCTGGCGTACATGCTGCCGCTCGAGACGCTGCAGCGGCTGTCACCTTGGATGCTGTTCTTTGCCTTTGCATTATTGATTCTGGTGCTGATGCCCGGCATCGGTCGTGAAGTAAACGGTGCCCAGCGCTGGTTACCGCTGGGCCCCATTACGGTGCAACCATCAGAGATCGCCAAGCTGGCGCTACTGCTCTATGCGGCGGGATACCTAGTCAGGCAGGAAGAGGCGGTGCGGCACCATTGGGGCGGCCTCGCGCGATTGATCGGCATCCTGGCCTTTGTCGCACTTTTGTTGCTGCTGGAGCCGGATTTCGGCGCCACTGTGATCATCATGGGCATGGTTGTGGGCATGATGTTTTTAGCCGGTGCCAGATTGCTGTACGTGCTCGCCATGCTGCTGTCAGTTGCTGTGGTCTTCACCGGCTTGATTCTCAGCGCGCCTTACCGCTTGCAACGTCTGACCGCTTATCAGGACCCGTGGGCAGATCCGTTCGGCTCAGGTTTCCAGTTGATCCAGTCGTTGATCGCTTTTGGTCAGGGAGAGTGGTTGGGTGTCGGCTTGGGCAACAGCGTACAAAAGTTGTTTTACCTGCCTGAGGCTCACACGGACTTTGTGTTTTCGATTTGGGCCGAAGAGACCGGTTTGATCGGTGCGACCGCATTGATCGTGCTCTTTGCGCTGCTCATCGCCCGCATCTTGCAGACGGGCTGGGCCGCAGCGACTCGGTGTAAACACTTTGAAGCCCATGTTTGTTTCGGCACTGCACTGATATTCGCGGGGCAGGTTTTCGTGAACATGGGTGCCAGCTCAGGTCTATTGCCCACCAAAGGCTTGACGCTCCCATTTGTGAGCTACGGCGGCTCAAGCCTG
>JAAEZV010000245.1 GCA_018222695.1 Gammaproteobacteria bacterium | reverse complement strand
TATAGCCGGGCAGAATCCACGCAATGTCCAGCACGCCACTTCTGACCAATTCAAATTGCTTCGCTGGGGATTTACCGAGAGAGCCTCCCCAATACTCGACAATCGTCAGGGCGTCGCCGGCCTCGGCTCGCACCGCATCTGCCCAGGGTTTAATGACCTCAGAGATCCCTGTGCTGCGGGGATTAAGATGAGACCCTATCCGCAATGTATTCTCGGCCGCAAAAGCGCCGCCAGCGATGATGCAGGTGGCCATGACTAACGTGAGGTATTGAGCGCGACGCATGGGGGATAGGTTCAGCGCATATATGTCTTACCGCGAGAGCATAGGAGTTGACCTTCGTTACGGCGGTCGCGGTCCGCGTACAAAAGCGGAATCAGATGGGCGATCTGAATGTCGCTCAAGGTGATGCTCCTTTAGTCATCGTCTCAGCATCCTATCGGTTTTCACGATGGCCGGTAAGCAGGCCGATCGTCCGCATCGATGATGGCTTTTTAGAGTGCCAACTGCGAGGCCTGTGGGGTTCACGCCTATTAGCCGTTAGTCGATGCGATAACAGATGAGTAAATGCATTGACGCATTTTTACGATGGGATGTAGGCTCCCGAGCATAAGAAAGGGGGTGCGGTATGTCGATCGATTCTCAAGCCCGGATTGTGATTGTCGGGGGCGGCATCATGGGGGTGGCGCTCGCCTATCACCTTGCCGAGGAAGGCGAAACCAACGTCTTACTGATTGAAAAGGGCGAGCTGACCTCTGGCTCGACCTGGCACGCGGCCGGACAGTGCCCCAGCCTCGTCGGTAACTACAACCTCGCCAAGATTCATGATTACGGCAATCGGTTGTATCCCACGCTCGAGGAAAAGACCGGCCAGTACGTGAGCTGGCATGCCTCGGGCGGTATTCGCATTGCGCGCCAGCAAGCTGATCTCGATTGGTTCCACTCCATGAAGGGCATCGCGGATAACGTTGGCTTCCGCATGGAGATCATCGACCCCGCCAAAATTAAAGAGCTCAATCCGTTTTATGACATCGACGGCGTGATTGCCGGTGCCTGGACGATGGACGACGGCCATGCCGACCCGTCCGGCCTGACCAATGCGATGGCCCGGGGCGCGACCGACATGGGCGTCAAGATTGTGCGCCACAACCGGGTGATGGATATCAACCGCTTGCCCTCGGGGGAGTGGGAGGTCGATACCGAGCAGGGCAAGGTCATCTGTGAAATCGTGGTGAACGCCGCCGGGAGCTTTGCGCGGCAGGTCGCGCAGATGGTCGGCGCGGATCTGCCGATCTGCAACATGGAGCATCACTATATTGTGACCGGTGCGATTCAGGAGTTTGTCGACCGGGATGAAGAGTTCCCGGTGATGCGAGACCCTTACGCATCGGCCTATATCCGTCAGGAGCAGAAGTCGGGGTTGATTGGTATATACGAGTCGACCGGTCTCACCGAGGCCTGGCGGCCGGACGGTTTGCCGCCCTGGTCCTCGGACAGCGAGCTGTTTCCCGATGATCTCGACCGCCTCATGCCCTGGCTGGAGCGGGCGATGAACTGCATGCCGCCCATGTTGGAGGCGGGGATCAAGCGGATAGTGAATGGCGCCATACCTCACTCGGCTGACGGCCCGCCGCTGCTTGGGCCGGTCGCTGGCATCGACAATTTCTGGCTTTGCTGTGGCTCCTCATTCGGGATCGCACAGGGCGCCGGCTGCGGAAAGTACCTTGCCCAGTGGATGATTTACGGAGACTCCGAGATCAACATGACGGGCTTTGATCCGCGGCGCTTCGGTGACTTTGCTGATCGCGCTTATATGCACGCCAAGGGCTTTCAGGATTATGGCCTGACCTATGCCACACCCTTGCCCGGCGAGGAATTCCCTGCGGCCCGCGACTGCCGGCTAACGCCGCTTCACGAGACTTTAAAAGCCAAGGGCGCGGTGCACACCCAGACCTTTGGCTGGGAGCGGCCAAAGTGGTTCTCCCTCGATGGTCGTGAGGAAGAGCACAGTTACCGACGCAATAATGTGTTCGAGGTGGTGCGTGACGAATGCACAGCCGTGCGCGAACGGGTAGGGCTCATCGACCTGACCGGCTTTGCAAAATATGACGTAACTGGCGCCGATGCTGAGGCGTATTTGAATCGTGTGTTGGCCAACCGCATGCCGCGGCGCGATGGTGGCATCGCACTGGCGCACTTCCTCTCGAAAAACGGCCGCATCTTGGGCGAGGCGACCGTGACACGGATTTCCGGCGAGCACTTTTATCTCCTGTCCGCCGCCAGCGCCGAGCTCAGAGACCTTGATCATCTGGCACAGCAGGTGGAAGCGGGTGAGCGGGTCGAGATTCGCAACACCACCGAGGAGCGGGGCGTGATCGTCTTAGCCGGGCCGAAGGCGCGCGACGTGCTGGGTGGTTTGACTGATGCCTCGCTGGAAAACGCCGATTTCCCCTGGCGGACTGCCCAGCAGATTGAGATCGCGGGGATTCCCACACTGGCGCTGCGCATCAACTATGTGGGTGAACTCGGCTGGGAACTCCACCCGGCGATGGCGGATTTGCCGGCGCTCTATGAAGCGGTGTGGACAGCAGGTGAGGGCCACGGCATTGCTGACTTCGGGCTCTATGCCATGAACAGCTTGCGCATGGAAAAAGGCTATCGCGGCTGGGGTGCGGAGCTCACCAACGAGGTGACCATGCTCGAGGCGGACATGGCGCGCTTCTACGCGAGCACTAAAGATGACTTCGTGGGTAAAGCCGCCACCGAAACCAACGAGACGGGTCCGCTGCGTCTGGTGTACTTCGAGGTGGATGCACAGGACGCCGATGTTCGCGGTGGTGAGCCCATTTTCCTCGGGGACACCTGCGTGGGCGTCACCACCTCGGGTGGCTATGGCTATGCGGTAGAAAAGAGTTTGGGCTTTGGTTACGTGCCACCCGAGCAGGCCCTTCCCGGCTCGGTAATCGACATTGGCTTGCTGGATGCGCGCTGTCGCGCCACGGTATTGGCCGAACCCATTTACGACCCAGCCAACGAGCGGCTGGCCAGCTGATGGCGGCGCTACCGGATCGCTGTGAAGTCGTCGTTGTCGGCGGCGGCGTCATTGGCGTATCGGTGGCGTATCACCTTGCCGAGGCGGGCATTCAGGATGTGGTGCTCCTTGAGCGCAAAGAGCTGACCAGCGGCACCACTTGGCACGCGGCGGGCCTGGTGGGGCAGCTGCGCACCTCGATCAACATGACCCAGCTCGCGCGTTACACGAGCCAGCTGTACCGCGGGCTCGAGGAAGACACCGGGCAGGCGACTGGCTACCGTCAATGTGGCTCGATCTCGATCGCGGCGACCGCGGAGCGGTTTGAGGAACTCAAGCGCAGTGCTTCTATGGCCAAGGTGTTTGGGCTTGAGGTGAACGTGCTGTCGGTGGCCGAGATTGCCGAGAAATACCCGTTGATACAGACCGATGACCTCTACGG
>JAAEZV010000244.1 GCA_018222695.1 Gammaproteobacteria bacterium | reverse complement strand
GAAATGGCCGCGATCTCCGCCCTGAACCGCAACCGGCGCTTCAATGATCCGGGCCATTTCTGTGAGGAAGCCTTTGGCACCTTCTTCCCCATTTATGACTGAGATGGCGACAGACTTCTTCGACAGGGGCGAGGAAAGAAGCGCGGGTATGAGTATGGGCGCGAGAATCGGTAGGGGCAGGGTTATGGCTGCGAGCAGGGGTACACATCCTGCGGTGCCGAGAGTGAGTTCACCGTGATGAGGTTTGAGCTGCAGTCTGTTACTGGCCAGCAACGCCATGGCGATTCTGAATTCCCGCTGGTATTGGTCGCCGAGGAAGCGTTGTCGACGCAGGATCTTCAGGCGCAGTCGGCGGTGCTCATGGAACAACTCGCCACCCACGGTGCCATGCTTTTTCGTGGCTGCAGGGTGACGGATGCGCAGGCCTTTGATGACTTCGTCGCCGGTTTTGGCCTCCCGAATTTTGCCTACGACGAGTCGCTGTCGAACGCGGTGCGGCATAACCGCACGCCACGCGTCTTTACCGCCAACGAGGCGCCGCAGGATGTGGAGATTTTTCTGCATCATGAGATGGCGCAGACCCCGTACTTCCCGAGCCACCTTTTCTTCTGCTGTGAGCAGGCTGCTGGGTCGGGTGGCGCTACGCCACTTTGCCGCTCTGATGTGCTGCTCGAAAAACTGACGCAGCACTTGCCCGAGTTTGTGGCTCGTTGCAGAGCGCAGGGCGCGCGTTATTCACTCACCATGCCCGCCGAGGCAGACGCCACCTCGGGGCAGGGAAGAAGTTGGCGCCAGACGCTCAATGTCGACGCGAAAGAGGCGGCTGAAGCAAGGCTGGCAGCGCTGGAGTATGACTGGCAGTGGTTGCCCGGTGACTCGATCCGCACTACTACGCCGGCCCTGTCGCTCATCCGGCACGCGCCGTCAGGCAACGAGGTCTTCTTCAATCAGTTGATTGCCGCATTCTGTGGCTGGCAGGATCAGCGCAACCAGAGCACCCGCTCGGTCACCTACGGTGATGGCTCAGCCTTCGACGATGCGGATGTACAATCGGCGGTCGAGATTGCTTACGACCTTGTCTTCGACCTCCCCTGGGAATCCGGCGATGTGGCGTTGATCGATAACTATCAGGTCATGCACGGCCGGCGGCCTTTCTCGGGCCAGCGAAGCGTGCTGGCCTCCCTGTGCTTAGCCTCATCGTCTGCCTAACGCTTACAGGTTGATCGTGAGCGTGACGCGCACCTGCCGGGATTCAAAGCGGTGAAAGTGTCTGTCCTCGACGCCCTCCAGTGGCTTCCCCTCAAGCCTTTAGGCTTAGAAGTACTCGATCTCGGTTATCGGAGTCGATTAAGCACCAACCGGCTCAAAAGAGCTGGCCTGTGTATACTCGGCCTCGAGGGCAGTGCGCCACAGAATAAAAAGCGCGGTACTTTTGGCTCAACAAATTGATAGGGTGAATTTCGGACTCTCGGTCTCGGTACTGCTGGGTCTGACCCTGCCGTTATTAGTATTCCCCACTGAAACCGCTACCGCCCTCGCTACCGCTTACGCATGGATTGCTAACACTTTCGGTTGGTTCTACATCCTGACGGGAGCGGTCACATTTGGACTGGTGCTCTACATTGCGCTGGGCCCTTACGGCAAAATCCGCTTGGGCGACGCCGAGCCTGAATTTCCGACCCTCAGTTGGGTGGGTATGTTGTTCGGGGCAGGCATTGGTTCGGGCATGCTCTACTGGAGCGCGATTGAGTGGGCTTACTACGTTCAGGCACCGCCCTTTGGTGCCGAGCCTTTCTCTGACAAAGCCTATGACTGGGCGGCCTCTTATGGACTGCATCATTGGGGCTTTGTCGCGTGGGCCTTCTACAGCTTGCCGACGCTAGCCATTGCCTATCCGTTTTATGTGCGCAAAGTACCGCAGCTCAAATACAGCAATTCCGCTCAGTACTGGCTGAAGGGCAGGGAGAGCTCATGGCCGGCTCGGCTAATGGACAGCTTTTTCATGATTGCCCTCATTGGAGGCGCAGGAAGCTCACTGGGGATCTCTACGCCACTGATATCGGCCTTTGTGTCAAGACTTACCGGCGTTCCCGACGGATTTGGCCTGGAGGTGCTGGTGGTTTTGCTCTGCGTTGCACTGTTCTCGCTGAGCGTGTGGTTAGGACTGAGTCGCGGTATCCGCAGGCTGAGCGATCTGAACATTGTGCTGGCATTCCTTTTTTTGCTTTTCATTTTGTTTGCCGGCGACACGCTCTTTATTTTGCGCATGGCGGTGAACTCGGTCGGCCATCTGCTCCAGAACACCCTGGCGATGACGTTTTGGACAGACCCCATCGCCAACACGGGTTTTGTTGGTGACTGGACGGTCTTCTACTGGGCGTGGTGGATTGCCTATGGGCCGTTTGTCGGCATTTTTGTGGCGCGCATCTCGCGAGGTCGATCGCTCCGCGAGGTGGTGTTTGGGATGCTGTGCCTGGGCTCTTTGGGCGTATGGCTGTTCTTCTTCGTGCTGGGCAATCACACGTTGGGCGCGCAGCTCAGTGGAGCAGTCGATGTGATCGGGGTGATGAATGCTGAAAACGGTAATGCGGCTATTGTGGCCGGCCTCGACACACTGCCTCTAGCTGCTGTGGCAATTGGCCTATTTTGTCTGGTAGCTGTGATCTTTGTGGCCACCACTTATGACAGTGCCTCGTATACGCTGGCGGCGACTGCCTCTACAGAAATGGGTCCGTCCGAGGACCCAGCGCGATGGCACCGATTGTTTTGGGCGATTGCTATCGCTGCGCTACCGATTGGTCTGATGTACGCCGGGGGGGTGCGCGAAGCACAAACGGCCACATTGGTGGTCTCGCTGCCGCTGACTTTCACCTTTTGGCTGTCGGGTATTGCCCTGCTGAAATCGTTGCGCGCCGACCACCCTCCGCGATAAAACAGCACTTCTTGCAGGTCGCGCTGCCACTTTGGCAACGGCAAGCGGGCGGTAGCCCGGGATAAAGGAGTTGCCTTTCGCCATGACAGACCAACCCGTCGCGTTGATATCGGCTGGTGCCTCAGGTATCGGGCTGGCCTGCGCGCGAGCGCTGGCCGAGGCGGGTCATCGTGTGCTCACCCTCGATATTGATGCCGAGGCGATCGCGCGATTTCAGAATGAGTTCGGCGAGGGCAGTGCGGTGGTCTGCGACGTGGCGGATGCTGGTCAGGTCGAAGTAGCCTTTCATTCACTGATAGATCCCCACCAGCGCGTCGATCTGTTGTTCAACAACGCGGGCATTGCTGGCCCACAGCTACCGGTGGAAGACATCGAGGTAGCAGCGTGGCAGTCGACGATCGATACCGACCTCAACAGCCTTTTTTACCTGACACGTCTCGCAATCCCCCTCATGAAGTCCCGGCGCAGCGGTCTAATCCTCAACATGTCTTCCAGTGCAGGGCGATACGGCTGCCCAATGCGCTCCCCCTATGTGGCGGCCAAATGGGCGGCGATTGGCCTGGCCCAGACC
>JAAEZV010000243.1:1053-3507 GCA_018222695.1 Gammaproteobacteria bacterium | reverse complement strand
CTGCGCGTTCGTCGTGGTAGTCGAGTTTTGCCCCCGCCTGACACGCCAACTGGTAAGCCGGCATAAAGCCCGCACTCATGGCGAGGACGGCGCAATCATATTGTGCGATCAACTCACCCGCTTCGCCCTGCGCGTCGATGCGATGGATATCGATACCGCACACCGACTGACTCTCTGTATCGCGCCGCGCGGTGTACACCGTGGCACCCATATGGACGGTGATGCCCCGGGCGTCCGCCTCGGCCAGCAACGCCGAATCGTCCGGTGTGTTACGAAGGTCCACCACTGCCGCCACTGCCAGGCCTGCCTCTGCCGCCGTGAGCGCGGTCATCCACGCCTGATCATTCCCTGCGAGCACCACCAGCTTGCCCTGGGGCGCCACTGCGTAATGATTGAGCAAGCGCTCCAGCGCGCTGCAAAGCACCACACCCGGCAGGTCGTTGTTGCGAAAAACCACGTGCTGCTCACTGCTACCCGTTGCCAGCACACAACTCTTGGCGCGCACCTTGAACAGCCTATCCCCTTGGATCACAGGTAAGTAATGGTCGGTAAACCAGCCATTACAGAGGGCATGAGTGAGCACTCTGATGCCAGGATGCGAGGCAACGTTGGCGATGAGCGTTTCTGCCTCGCTTCGCAACGGTCCGTTATCGATGGCAAACCGGTGATACGTCAGGGCACCGCCGAGCTCGGGCTGCTCATCGATAAGCAAGACCGAGGCGCCGCCCTCCGCCGCTTTGAGCGCAGCGCTAAGGCCCGCAGGCCCCGCACCGACTACCGCCACATCGCAAAACAGATACTGCTTGTCTTGGTAGTGCGGGGTAGCGGACAGATTGGCCACGCCAAGCCCCGCCGCTTTGCGAATCATTCGCTCCCACCAGTGCCAAACGCCGAAAGGCTTGTAAAAAGCGCGGTAATAGAACCCCACCGGCAGGAAGCGACCGAACCAATCGATGATGGCATTGCGATCCGCCATTAAGCTGCCCGCTACGTTCTGGGCTGAGGTCTCGGGGTAATCGGTGATGGGTAATTCATCGGCAAGACGGTTCGGCGCCGCCGGCGTTTGCACCAAGGTGTTGGCGTCATGCCCCGCCATCGTCAGCGGGCCTCGCGGCCTGTGGTACTTAAAGGACCGGGAGATCACCCACTGCCCGCTGGCCACCAAGGCAGAGGCGACGGTATCGCCCTCCAGCGCGGGCAGTTCGCGCCCGTCAAAACGCGCGCTCACCGCGGCATCCCGCTTGATGCGGCTGCCGTAGGGCAGTGGCAGTCGCTCCGTCACGAATCGGCCTCCACTGGTTCCGTCGCGGGCGACGCACCCGGATCAAACAGTTCTGCCGGGTCATAGGTGCGCATCACTTCATCGGTTTGGTTATGCCGTTCAACGATGAACCAGTAACTACTGGGCGTGTGCATCCACCACTCGCGCACCACACCGATGTGGTTGTCGCCGTAAAACACGTAATGCGCCCACTCTTGATCCGTGGCCTCCGTCGGATTGGGCATGGGCTTCACCTGACCGCCATAGGTGAACTCGGCGATATTGCGCGGGCCGTTCAAGGGGCAAGTGAGAATTTTCATGTCGCCCCCTAGTGACTCGCCGCCGTCGCGCCCATCTCGTTCACCTGCCGGAAGGCATCGAAACGATCGAGACTAAAGGGCGCAATGAGGTCCGGCACCTTGCCACCCGATGCCACCACTTCGGCCATGGTGACCCCGCAGATGGGGGTCGCCTTGAAACCCCATGTGCCCCACCCCGCATCCAAGTAATAGTTTTCGACTGGGCTCAAACCCATGATCGGACTGTAGTCGCTGGTCATGTCGGTGATCCCCGCCCACTGGCGCATGAGACGCATCTCGCTCATGAACGGGAACATCTCTACCGCAGACGCAATCAAGCCCTCTTTCAGCTCGAGCGTGGAGCGCGTGCCATACAGCGGGTAAGGGTCAGACCCACCGCCAATTACAATTTCGCCGCGACTGGTCTGGTGAACATAACAATGGAGCGCAGAAGAACTCACATGGGGGTCTAAAAAGGGCTTCACCGGCTGGGTCACCATGGCTTGTAGCGGGTACGCCACAATCGGCAGCTGAAAGCCGGCCATTCTGGAGACTTCCGCGCTAAGGCCCGAAACCGCCTGCACCACACAGCCGCAAGACACCTTCCCACGATTGGTTTGTACCCCGGTGACGCGCCCCGCTTCGATATCGACGCCCGTGACTTCTGTCAGCTGATGCAGCTCGACGCCGCGTTGAGTGGCGCCTTTGGCATAACCCCAGGCGACCGCGTCGTGGCGTGCCGTGGCGCCATCGAGGTGCCAGAGGCCCGCGAGTATGGGTAAGCCAGCAGGATCTAAATTGAGGCTGGGCACCAACTCGCCCACTGCCTGGCGGTCGATCAGTTCGGTGCGACCCCCAAAATGTTTGTTGACCTCGGCCCGCTGCCGGAACGCC
>JAAEZV010000243.1:0-1043 GCA_018222695.1 Gammaproteobacteria bacterium | reverse complement strand
CTGCGAATACATGATATTGAAATCAAACTCGTTCGACAGCCGCTCATAAAGCTTTACCGACTCGGTGTAAAAGCGAACGCCCGCGGAGGTGAGGTAATTGGAGCGAATCACCGCGGTATTACGCGCCGTATTGCCACCACCCAAGTAGGCTTTCTCGAGTACTGCAATGTTCGTGATGCCGTGATATTTGGCGAGGTAATAAGCGGTCGCCACACCATGCCCCCCGCCGCCGATAATCACCACGTCATAGCGGGATTTGAGATCAATCGGCCCCGGCAGATCGGCGATCTGCTCAAACGGGTAGTCTTTATTCAGACCGAATTTCAGCAGTGAGAACGGCACTATCGATAGCCTCTCTCAAGAAGGAAAAGGTAAGAATCGAACGACCTCTGACTTCCCAATAAGCCGGCTAGCGCTCGGTGGTGGGCATTAAGCCAGTGTGTCCGTGAGGTGACCCCTCCGGCGACACAGACTGTCTGAGAGGGCTCACTGATCTCGATGACCCAGCTCATTGTCGTGTTCATTCTGCAGGCCCCGCACCAGAGCGCGATTGCTCAGACGCCTCGACCAACGTCTTCGCAGCAAAGCTTTTAAGCTGCTGCCAAATCTCAGGATCGACGGTGAGTCCCTCCTCCAAAGCCTGCTGCTTAGCAGCAAGTAAGTCAGACTCATCGTGACGGGCAAGCAATTTGTACTCGTCTTCAGAACGAATGGTGGGCAACAAATCGACATGATTCGCCATCAGGATCGTTACCCCATCATTAGGGACATCATCCTCGGGAATGTCAGCAAGCTCATAAACCCTAATGGACGGTACCGCAGAGCCAGCGCGAAAACCGACGACTTGCTCGGTAATAGGCGACTGCGAATGTCGCCAGAACGCGGTCACGTTCATACCCCGGCTGGCGAGACGGGCCAGATACCCCATAATCAGCTGGCGCTGACGGCAATGCCGAATCTTGATGACGGCGAGGCCACGAATCCGCGCCTTCGCAAACGCCAACTCCAGCGCCAAGTTACCGGAGGACAGTACGCTCATGTGT
>JAAEZV010000242.1 GCA_018222695.1 Gammaproteobacteria bacterium | reverse complement strand
CGACAATGTCGAGCACGACGCCATCCTTGTCAGTGATGTGCAGGTAGCACGTCACAGAGGCACCGAACTCAACAATATTGACTAACTCCTGTTGCGCACCAATATCGGTCAGCCAGCCAAAGATGACATCCCGCACTTCATCGTGTCCTGTTACGTCGAAGCCCATAGCAGGTACATGCATCTTGTAATCAGGCGCCCGCGGCACCTTTGACCACTCCTCGTAACCGCCACTAGCGTTGAGCTTGTAGTGTCGAATGGCCTCTGCAATGGGTGATAGGTTTTCCATGACTGTCTCCTGAAGTGGCGGTAGAGCGGTATAAGTAACCCGGAGAGCATATCAGTCTCCGCTGGAAAGCTAGCGCTGCACCGTCTCGAAAAAGGACGCCAATCTAAAATGCGATGCGGCCCGTATCTTTTCGCAGTAAGCAGCTACGAGCACACTAGATATGGACTATATGATTTGGGCAATTCCTGCAGCGCTGTGGCTCATCGTGAGCCTTGACGCGGCGTCTCGGCAGACACCACTGCTGTTACTGGACCGCACCCACAAGCTCTAACGCTCTACCCCGGGCGCAAGAAAAAACAGTTATGAGCTGGTTGGTTATAGGCTTTTGGGGCTGTGCCGCCATGTGGCTCATTAGCCTTGCCGGTGACCTTGGCCTTGCGCGCAACCCCGAGGTCGCCGAGGGGCTTCAATGGCTACCCCTCATCAGCGCCATCATCGGTTTTATTGGCATGTGCTACTTCGGCCACGCCACCTCCATGTTCGGCTGGTAGTCAGTCCGCTTTAGTCTCCCATCATCGACTGGCGCAGCCTGTCGGCTTCGATCGCCTCAAAACTGAGTGCCGACCTGCGGCCCTTTTGTTTCATGCTGATCGCAGTAAACTGAGCGGCCAGAAAGCTGACATATCCCGACGGAGCCATCCTCAATGAATGCGCCCATACCCACGCTGGACACCTGGCCCGAGCAATCGATTCGCGGGCACAGCATTGCCGGGTCCCGCTACACCTCCCGCGACTTCATGGAGCAGGAATGGGAAGGCATGTGGACGCGGGTGTGGCTGCTACTGGGTCGGGAATCTGAACTGCCCGAACCCGGCGACTGGCAAATGGAGCCCGTTGGGCGCGAAGAGATCCTGATGGTGCGCCAGCAGGACGGCAGCATCAAAGCCTTCTATAACGTGTGCCAGCACCGCGGCAATCCGCTGGTGGACGAGCCCAAGGGCAGCAACCCGCGGCGCTTTGTCTGCCGCTACCACAGCTGGGCGTTTCTGCCCGACGGTGCGCTGCAGTTTGCGCCGGATAAAGAAGATTTCCCTGAGGGCAATCCCTGCGGCAAGTTGCGTCTAGCCGAGCTCAAGTGCGAGACCTTTGCGGGGTTCATTTGGGTGAATATGGACCCCGGGTGCGGGTCTTTAAAAGATTACCTCGGGCCAATATGGGACGAGTGGCAGGCCCGAGAAGTCGACACCTGGCAGCGCACCATGGCCAACACCATGTGGCTGCCCTGCAACTGGAAAGTAGTGTTGGATAACTTCAATGAGTCCTACCACGTGCCGACGGTGCACATGGGCGCGACGCCCTCGACCGACCGCACCGCGATCGCCGGGGGCATTAACACCTACTTCAAAGAAACCCAGTTTGATCTGGCGAATGAAGGCCACGCACGGATGATCATGAAGGGCGGCTACGGTGCCGGCGTGACCGACGCTGACGGCAACATCGTGGAGCCGCTGGCGTCACTGCTCGGTTACTGGAACCTCGACCCGGCCGACTTTAAGGGTAAGCCCGAACACACCCGCGAGGCGCTCCAGCAGGCAAAGCGAGAGCTGGGCCCTGACAAAGGCTACAGCCACTATGCAGCCGTACCCGACGAACAGCTTACTGATGCCTTTCACTACACGCTGTTCCCCAACTTTGCGGTGTCACTATGGTCTGACGGCTTCCATTTTTTACGTGCGCGGCCCCACCCCACTGACCCCGAGCAGTGCCTGTTTGATAACTGGTGGTACGCGAGCCCGGCCAGCGTGACAGCCGAACTCGATGATGGCACCAGCGCCACCGAATCCCTCACCGGTGACGGTTCGGGTGATGTGCCCGTGAAATGGCTGACCTGCGGCGAGGACTCGATTGGCCCGGCGATCGAAGACGACGTAGCGGTGTTTATCACCCAGCAGCGCGGCGTGCGCTCGCGAGGGTTCAAAGGCGCCTATCTCTCGGGTCAGGAGAAGCGGATCAGCCGATACCACGAGCGCATCGATGACTACATCGATGGCAAGCTATAGTTCTCAATAACAAAATAGGGCATGGATACGGATATGAGTGACGCCGACGATCGCAGACAGCTCCAAGACGTGATGCTCTGCTATGCCGCTGCCGTGGATGATCGGGACATGGCCCGCTACCGCGCCTGCTTTGCCGATGACGTGGAGATCGTGGGTTTTGGCGAAGCCACTATTACCGGCGCCGATACCTGGACCGCATCGGTGGAAAGCCAGCTTGAGGCTTTTTCTGCAACCCAACATCTGATGAGCCCGCAGCTGGTGACCATATCGGGTGATACCGCCTCTGCCCGGACCGATGTGCAAGCGCTACACGTGCTGAAAGACGGGGACGGCGCCATGTTCACCCTGTGGGCGACCTATTTGACTGACTTTGTGCGCGCTGGCGACGGCTGGAAAATCGCCCGTCATGAGTTGGTCATCCGGGGCACCCAACAAACCCCCTGACAATACTGAGATGTCACTGCGCGCCTCAGCGGGCTTAAGCCCGGCACTGCGACTGTCTGTTAACCACTTTGCGGCGGCGCTTCTAGCCTGCTGGATGAGCTACGGACAAGCAGCCGAAACATGGCCATTGGTCGTGACGGCAGATCAAAGTGAGCAGTGTGCGGAGGTGCTCTCAAAAGGTCGGCAACAAAAGCGCACAGAGGGCTTGGCGGCTTCGTTCTCAATGCTCAACTGGAACGTAGAGAAAGCGCAGCATCCCGACCTGGTCACCGCGTTTGCGGCCTACGCCGAGGGCTCCGATCTGATCTTCCTGCAGGAAGCCGTGCCGCTCAAAAAAACCGAGACGGTGATCGCGCAGTCGCTCTATGAGGCGTTTGTTCAGGGTTACGTGCAGGGCGAAATCGATACGGGAGTGCTCACCCTCGCGCGCACACCGCACCTAGTGCACTGCCATCTGCTCGCAACGGAGCCCTGGTTGCGCACTCCCAAGGCTACCAGCGTCACCCTCTACCCACTGGCCGGGAGCGATGGATCGCTGCTCACCATCAATCTCCACGCCGTGAACTTCAGTTTTGGGGTCGAGGTATATCGTGCTCAACTGGAAGCGGCAGCTGAACTAATGCGAGCACACGAGGGGCCCGTGATCTTTGGCGGTGATTTGAATACCTGGAGTGATCGGCGGCAGGCCACTCTCGATGCCCTCACAGAGGGGCTCGGGCTGACCGCAGTGCCCTTCTCACCCGACCATCGCACGAGCCGCTTTGGGCGGCCGCTGGAT
>JAAEZV010000241.1 GCA_018222695.1 Gammaproteobacteria bacterium | reverse complement strand
CATTGCTGGCCAATGTGGAAGGCCGCGACGACAAACACATTATTCAGACCATGTTGCTTCGCTCGTTATCACAGGCCGTCTACCAGCCCGAAAATGCGGGCCACTTCGGACTGCATTACGAGGCCTACGCTCACTTCACGTCTCCCATCCGTCGGTATCCTGACCTGTTGGTGCACCGCGCGATTCGCGCAGCGATTCGAGGCCGCGGTAAAGGTACTCATATCAAACGGGTCAAAGGGGCGAGTGCGCTCAAACGAGAGAGAATTTACCCGTATGACGTCGGCGCGATGGCCGCACTGGGCGAGCAATGCTCGATGACCGAGCGCCGCGCGGATGACGCGACGCGGGAAGTGGATGCCTGGCTCAAGTGCGAGTTTCTGAAGGACCGGATTGGCGAGGAGTTTGAGGGAGTCATTGCCGCCGTGACGAACTTCGGCGTCTTTGTTGAACTGAGCGACCTGTACATTGAGGGTTTGATCCACATCAGCGCTTTACCCGGGGACTATTATCATTTTGATCAGGCGAAGCAGCGTCTGATTGGTGAGCGCACGCGGCAGGTCTTTCAGTTGGGTGGTGCTGTTACCGTCAGAGTTGCTCGGGTCGATCTTGACGATCGAAAAATCGATCTGGAACTGGCCGGGGTTGCGCCTTCCCGACGTGGTAAAAGTGGGAAGCGCCGGGCCGAGGGTGAGCCAGCAGCCGGGAGCCGCAACAAGAAATCGCGCCGCCGCCAAACTGCTCCCAATGGTGAAAAGGAAAGCGGTGGTAAAGAGCGCAAGTCGGGCCAGCGGTCTACGAAGCCGTCAAAATCTGCAAAATCCCCCAAGTCGGCGAAGTCAAAAAAAGCCTCTACCTCAGGCCGGCCTGCAAAAGCATCCAAGCCGGGCAAGGCACCGGCCGCAAAGCGACGGTCTGGGAAGCAGCCCCCTGCTGGCAAAAAAGGGCGGTGAACCATGAGTGATACCGCATATGGCTATCACGCGGTAGAAAGCTTGATCCGCAGAGAGCCGCGCCGCGTTGCGGCATTGCATGTTCAGGCAGACCGTCAGGACAAGCGCATGCAGGCGCTGTGTGAGTTGTCCCGAAATCAAGGCGTGGCCGTGCTCTCCTGTTCTAAGCCAGAGCTCGACGCGCTGGTCAGCGGGCGCCATCAGGGCGTGGTGGCAGTACTCGACCAGGCGGCGGGGGCCGAGGCTGGAGGATTGATGAGCGAGGCGGATCTCATCGATCAGCTCACGCAGGTGGCCACTCCGCTCATTTTGATTCTGGATGGCGTGACCGACCCTCATAATTTGGGTGCCTGCCTGCGTAGCGCCGATGCGGCAGGGGTCACTGCTGTCATCTTTCCAAAAGATAAAAGTGCTGACGTGAACGATGTGGCACGCAAGGTGGCGAGTGGCGCCGCCGAGACGGTGCCCTGGGTGCGCGTGACCAACCTCGCCAGAACAATCGAATCTTTAAAGCAGGCCGGTGTCTGGGTGATCGGCACCGATGGTGATGCAGAAGTAACGCTGTATGAGCAAGATCTGAGCGGGCCCTGTGCGATGGTGCTCGGCTCAGAGGGTGCGGGGATGCGTCGACTAACCCGCGATCTCTGTGATTTCGTCGTCAAACTGCCGATGGCAGGATCGGTTTCAAGCCTCAATGTGTCGGTCGCAGCGGGTGTATGTCTGTTTGAGGCGGTGCGGCAACGGGGCCTTTAAAAGCCTGACGACGCTGAATCAGGTGCCAAATTGGCCCATTGCAAAGCGGCAAAGGCCTTTGTAGACTCCGCCCCTCAAAATTTGGCCGGGCCTGAAAACAGGTCCATCCTCCTTGCCACACCGCGTGACGGGTGGCTGTAAACCATAGGGAGTACGCGAGTGCGACACTACGAAGTTGTGTTCATGGTCCATCCGGATCAGTCAGAACAAGTCCCAGGAATGATTGAACGATACAGCAACGTCATCACCAAAGATGGCGGGACTGTTCATCGTCTGGAAGATTGGGGTCGACGTCAGTTGGCCTACCACATCAACAAAATCCATAAGGCGCATTACGTGCTGATGAACGTCGAGGCCTCCAACGAGGCGATGGAAGAGTTAACCACCACCTTCCGTTACAACGACGCGGTCATTCGTAACCTCGTCATTCGTCGCGATGAACCCACGCTTGAGGAATCCCTCATCATGAAGGCTGAGCGCGAAGATAAGGAGCGCAAGGCCCGTTATCAGGAGCGTCAGGACAATGACGCCCGCCGTGCAGCGGCCGAGACGGCCGAGGCACCTGCTGAGGAAGCGGCGCCGGAGCCCGTTGCCGACGAGCCGGAAGCAGCCACCGAAGAAACGACCGAGGAATAAGCCATGTCACGTTTTTTTCGACGCAGAAAGTTTTGCCGTTTCACTGCCGAGGGCGTGACCGAGATCGATTACAAGGATCTGGATACCCTCAAGCAGTATGTCTCTGAGACCGGCAAGATCGTACCGAGCCGGATTACCGGCACCAAGGCCAAGTATCAGCGTCAGCTCGCGACGGCGGTAAAGCGCGCGCGCTACCTCGCTCTGCTGCCTTATACAGACGCCCATAACTAAGCGTTAATGATGCGCGGCCTCGCTGAATTCATCATGCGCGGCCGGTGGCAGGCGCTCGGCATCGCGGTACTGGGGTCGGGCAGCCTGTTATTTGGCTGGATCAGTGCGGCGGCCATCGCACTGGTCACCCTGAGAAAGGGGACAGCTTCCGGCGGGTGGTTGGCGCTGTGGGCTTTATTGCCCGCGGCGATCATCACAGCCATGACCGGCGACACGGGTAGTGCCATGTTGTTGCTGGGAGCCTACGGTCTGGCAGTTGTCCTCCGGGAAAGCGTCAGCCTGTCATTGGCAGTCATGGCGAGCGTGCCGCTGGCACTGGTCAGCGGAATAGCGCTGACCCTGCTGAATGGCCCGTTTTTGGAGGACCTGGTAGCAACATTTAATCAGGCCCTCGCCCAGTTGGAGCAGGACCTCCAGCAAGAGGGCTCGGGAGAGTTAGCGTTCAACTCGCTGGCGGTCCCCCAAGTTGCGGCGTTGTTGGCAACGGGTAATGCAGTGATTGCTTTGCTTAGCCTGATGCTGGGGCGTTACTGGCAGGCAGCCCTCTACAACCCGGGGGGATTTGGCGGCGAGTTTCGCGCGCTGAGGTTGCCTACCGGTGCCGTGGTTGCCATGGCGCTCGCGGCAGCCGCGTTGTGGTGGATGGGGCCCGATTGGCGGGTCTGGAGCGCGGCCGCGGTGCTGCCGCTCACCATCGTCGGGTTTGCATTGGTACATGCCTATGCAGCCCGTGCGAACAAAGGGGTCGCTTGGCTGACCCTGATGTACGTGCTGTGGATCGTGCTCGATCCGGTGAAGTGGGTATGGGTGGGATGTGTCGTGGTGGACGCATTCGCTGATTTTAGGGCCAGATGGGCAAGCTCTTCTGGTCAGGGTTCTGGTGGCGCCTAAGCCGCCGAAGAAGAATTGATTGGAGTCGGCCGTTTGCTCGGCCAGCAGA
>JAAEZV010000002.1:13270-23282 GCA_018222695.1 Gammaproteobacteria bacterium | reverse complement strand
GATATCGGTGTTGCGCCGTCAGCGCTGAGGTAACAGTGCCGTTGGATTCACGGGGCGCCCGTTGCGCCGAATCTCGAAGTGCAACTTCACCGAATCACTGCTTGTGCTGCCCATGCGGGCGATCACCTGACCGGCATCTACCCGCTGCCCCTCAGCCGCCAGCAGGGCATCATTGTGGCCATAGGCGCTGAGGTAGGTGTCGTTATGCTTAACAATAAGTAGCGCGCCATAGCCGGTGACACCGGTGCCCGCATACACCACCACGCCTGCGGCCGTTGCCATCACCGGCGAACCGCGTTCATCGACCAGATCAATACCTTTGTGCCGCTCAGCTGAGAAAGCGCGGCTCACTTTTCCGTCAGCAGGCCAGGCCCAGCGGTCCACGGGCGCATTCGGTGTGAGGGTCTTAGCGGTGGATAACGTATGCGAGGGTGGGCCTGGTTCAGACTTTGCGCCGGCTGGCTTGGCAGCAGCTGCGATGCGCTCACCCTCGGTGGCACTCTCCGTACCATTGCCCGCCGAACTCTCTAAAGGACTCTTTACAGCACTCTGCTCACCGGTCCCGCCAGCGCGCTGCTGGGCACTGCCCTGAGTCCCTTTTGCCTCGAGTGCAACCGAGGCGCCCGCAGGCGCGGCATCCGGTGCAGTTTTCAGCGCCTGCCCCACCCTGATCACATAGGGTGGATCGATATCGTTCAGGCTTGCGAGCTTGCGGTAGTCCATCCCCAGACGAAAGGCCACTGCGTAGAGCGTATCTCCCGGTTCTACCACGTAGTCCGGCCCGGCAGCCAACTGGGGCCCATAATCCGGACGATTAGTATTTGTCTGACGCACCTCCGGCGGGACATCCACCGCCGCCACGGACTTGTTTTCAATGACCGCGGGTGGCGTATCGGCGCAGCCAAAAAACAACAACAGGCTTGCCACTAAAATCTGGCCGCAACGCACCGTCATATTAGAGATCCCGACGCGAGGCCAGTGCCTGCATACCCCAGACCAAAAAACATCCGACAAGACAGGCACCTAGACAGGCAAAAAGCTGCGTATCCGTGACCGTAGCCGGCAACACAGGCCGCGATACCGCGATCGCCCCCTCCGCGGCATTCAATACGACCTCCTGTCGCCACGGCCATACCGCCACCAGTGAGCCCATCAGCACACCGCTCAGAAATGCCATAGCCAGTGCCCGATAGCGCTGCAGACAGTGCTGCAACACACGCGCGAAGAGCAGCAGCCCCGTCACGCATCCAGCGGCGAGCACCAAAAGTTCTGTGACCTGTAGGGTCTTAATCGCCGACAGCACCTGCTCATACATACCCATCAGAACCAGCAGGAAGCTCCCCGATATCCCGGGCAAAATCATGGCGCAAATCGCGATCGCACCGGCAAAAAACAGCCCAGGCAAGCCGGCAAGAAACGACACCGGAGGCATCAGGGCTGCACCCACTGCGATGCAGGCGCCCAGAGTAAAACCCACCAAACGATCAGGGCTATTCAGCGTCACCTCTTCCAGAATCAGCAGCACTGCGCTACTGAGGATTAGCCCAGAAAAAAACGACCACAGCGGCTGTGGATAGTGCTCCAGCAGCCAGTGAATGCCTGACGCCATAGAGAAGATCGCGGTCAGGATACCCAGAAGCAGAATCGACAGAAATCCGCCGTCGACTCGATGCCACAACGCATTCCACCGGCCACTCACCGCCATGGAGAGCGCGTCGCCATCTGCTGCCACAATGGCCCCCAGCAAGCGCTCGTAGATGCCGGTAATCAGTGCGATCGTGCCACCGGAGACACCGGGTACGATATCCGCCGCACCCATCGCCAGACCGCGGGCAAACACCCCTGCCGGCGGATGCTTCACCGGGTCACGCCTCGCAACATGGGTACAAAATTCACCTCTTCGATTACCTCCTCGACATAACCCTCAGGTGTCGCGGTCACCATCATGAGCTGCTGGCGTTCGCCACCCACAGGCAGGATCAGCCTGCCTCCCGGCGCGAGCTGCTCCAGCAGCTGGGTGGGCAGGTGCTCCGGCGCCGCGGCGCCCAGAATCAGATCAAAAGGTGCCTCACTGGCCCATCCGTCCAGGCCGTCTCCATGGCGCAACCGCACGTTGCGCACTCGCAGCGCGCGCAGTTGCTTACGCGCCCGTTCCAAGAGCGGCTTGATGCGTTCGATCGCGCAAATCTCATCAACAAGACTGGCCAATATCGCCGTTTGGTAACCCGAGCCGCTCCCCAGCTCCAGCACTTTTTTAGGTCGCCCCTGAGCCAGAGCGAGCTCACTCATCTTGGCAACAACATAGGGTTGCGAGAGCGTTTGGCCATAGCCAATCGGCAGCGCCGTATCCTCGTAGGACCGATGCGCCAGCGCCTCATCCACAAACAAATGACGAGGCACACTGCGAATCGCCTCGAGCACCTCAAATCGCGTAATGCCCTGATCCATCAACCGCTGTATGAGGCGCTCCCGCGTCCGCTGGGAGGTCATACCGATACCTTGCTGGCTCACGCAGAGGCACCCTCACTGTTCAGCAGTGCAACCGCATGGCTGGCAATGCCTTCCTCGCGCCCCACAAAGCCCAGTTTCTCGGTAGTGGTTGCCTTCACGTTAACACTGCCCACTGCCACCCTGAGATCAGCGGCAATCCGCTCGCGCATCTCACCGATGTGCGCGCTCAGCCGCGGGGTTTGTGCGATCACAGTGAGATCGACATTACCGACTGTCCAACCGGCCTCATCCAACTGCGCCACCACGGCGCGCAAAAGCGTTCGACTGTCAGCACCACTGAAGGCGGGATCCGTGTCGGGGAAGTGCCGGCCAATATCACCCAGGCCCGCCGCACCCAACAGCGCATCACAGAGCGCGTGCAGCACCACATCCCCGTCAGAGTGTGCGATCAGTCCGCGCTCGCAGGGAATCTGAACGCCACCTAACACGACGGAATCGCCCTCGCCAAAGGCGTGTACATCGTAACCGTGGCCAATGCGCATCACGTCATTGCCCTCCTCTCTTTCTCAGCACCAGATCCGCAAACGCCAGATCTGCTTCAACAGTAACCTTAATGTTGCTCGAGGGCCCCTCTATCACGTGAACAGGCTCACCCATCCGCTCCATCGCCATGGCTTCATCAGTCACCGAGAGGCCCTCCTCCAGACACTGGACCAATGCCGCACGCAAAGCGAACAGCGGAAACAGCTGTGGCGTCTGTGCCCGCCAGAGAGATTGGCGGTCGACCGTGCCCGAGATCTGCCCGTCCTCGCCGACCTGCTTTAAAGTATCTGCGATCGGCTCGGCGAGAATCACCCCCTCCCCCGACTGCCGCGCCCGCTCGATTAACGCGGTCAAAGATTCAAGGGGCAAGCAGGGCCGCGCGGCATCGTGAACCAGCACCCAATCCTCTTCGGATCCTTCCGACGCCAATAACTCCAGCCCGGCCATGACCGAATCCGCGCGCTCGGCGCCACCGGGCGTTGTTTGCACACGCACGTCCGCCAAGCTGTCAATCGCATCAGCGCGACGGTCTGAGGGGTCGAGCGCCACCACGATGCCGCGAATGTCAGGACTCTCCAACAATGCGCGCAGGGTGTGCTCCATCAGCGGCGCACCGGCTATTTCCCGATATTGCTTGGGAATCTCCCCGCCAAGGCGACGCCCCGACCCAGCCGCCGGCACGACTGCCCAGATGCTGTTCACGGCGTCTTGGGCTCCTCTACAAATTGATAATAAACCTCGCCCTCTTTGATCAGGCCAAGGTTCTCGCGTGCGCTTTTCTCTACCGCCTCGGTGCCGCCTTGCAAGGCAATGACCTCCTGCGTGAGCGCCGCATTGCGCGCCCTCAGTTCGGTGTTCTCTGCCTCTGCTTCTTCAAGCTGCGCCTGCAGCCGGTTGGCCTCAGCGAGACCCCCCTCAGCAAACCACAGCCGATACTGCAGCAGCACAAGAAGACCAAACAGCCCACCTATGAGCCAGCGCATCAGCCCCTCGAGAGGATGTCCCGGCCGGGATACGGCGCGGTGAGACCAAGCTCCGCCTCAATCCGCAGTAGCCGGTTGTACTTGGCTACCCGGTCAGAGCGACACAGCGAGCCAGTCTTGATCTGACCCGCCCCGGTCCCGACAGCCAGATCCGCAATGGTGGCGTCTTCGGTTTCCCCGGAGCGATGTGAAATGACCGCCGTGTAGCCCGCGGCCTTGGCCATAGCAATGGCCTCCAGTGTCTCGGTCAGCGATCCAATTTGGTTGAATTTAATCAAAATAGAATTGGCAATGCCCTCGTCAATCCCACGCTTGAGGATCGCGGTATTGGTGACAAACAGATCATCGCCCACCAGCTGAATGCGGTCCCCTAATTTCTCCGTCAGCACCGCCCAGCCAGCCCAATCCGACTCATCAAGCCCGTCCTCGATCGAGACAATGGGATGATCTGACGTCAACGCGGTCAGGTAATCGGCAAAGCCCGCGCTGTCATAATCAGCACCGTCACCCTGCAGGTGGTAACGGCCATCACGGTAGAACTCGGAGGCCGCGCAATCCAAAGCCAGCGTGATGTCATCGCCCAGCACGTAGCCGGCGTTGCCCACAGCCTCGCCAATGACTTCCAACGCCGCAGCATTGGAGGGCAGGTCAGGCGCAAAGCCGCCCTCGTCCCCGACCGCCGTGGCGAGCCCTCTGCCAGAGAGCACCTTTTTCAGATGATGAAAAATCTCGGCGCCCATGCGCAACGCCTCAGCGAAGCTCCCTGCCGACACGGGCTGAATCATGAACTCCTGAATATCCACATTGTTATCGGCGTGCTCTCCCCCGTTCAGAATATTCATCATCGGCACGGGCAGAGACAAAGCCGTGCAGCCCGAGAGCTCGGCAATATGCTGATAAAGCGGCTTTTTGGCTGACAGTGCAGCGGCTTTGGCGGTCGCCAGCGAGACAGCCAAAATAGCATTGGCACCGAACTGTGCCTTGTTGTCTGTCCCATCTGCCTCAATCATGCGCCGGTCCACCCCGGCTTGATCTAGCGCATCGTGGCCCACCAACAGCTCGCGAATGGGGCCATTCGCGTGCCCTACCGCCGTCAGAACGCCTTTGCCAAGATAGCGCGATGCGTCACCATCGCGCAGTTCCAACGCCTCGCGGGTACCGGTACTAGCACCTGAAGGTGCGCAGGCACTGCCGACACTGTCGTCATCTAATGTGACCTCGGCCATGACGGTCGGATTCCCTCTGGAATCCAATACCTCAAAAGCTCGCACATCGACGATCTCACTCACAACACGCTCCTTGTAAAAACGACTTAGTGGATAGCCAGTTCAGGCTGAGACTTGACCAATGCATCCACCGCTTTGACCTGCTCGAGAAAAGGCTCAAGTTGCGCCAGCGGCAGCGCACTGGGGCCATCGCACAGGGCTTCATCCGGATTGGGGTGGGCTTCCAAAAACAAGCCCGCAATGCCCACGGCTGCACCCGCCTTGGCCAACTTGAGTACTTGGTCACGACGCCCCCCAGAAGCGGCCTCACCGGGGTCCCGGCGTTGCAGCGAGTGGGTCACGTCAAAAATCAGCGGGCAGCCCATAGTGGCCTCACGCATCACCTCAAATCCCAGCATGTCGACAACCAAATTGTCGTAGCCAAAATTGCTGCCGCGCTCACAGACCATCAGCCGATCGTTACCGCACTCGCGAAACTTCTCCACGACATTGGCCATTTGCTCGGGGCTTAAAAACTGAGGTTTCTTGATGTTGATCGCAGCACCCGTGCGGGCCATCGCTTGCACCAAGTCTGTTTGGCGCGCGAGAAAGGCCGGCAACTGCAATATGTCGCAGACCTCTGCCACGGGCTCCGCCTGTTCTGACGTGTGTACATCGGTCAGCACCGGTACGTTATGGACTGATTTCACGTCAGCTAGGATTTTCAGACCGGCTTCGAGACCCGGTCCCCGGAAAGAATGAATGGATGAGCGGTTGGCCTTATCGAAAGACGCTTTGAAGACGTAGGGAAGCGCTAACTGCTCACAGACACGCGCAAACTCAGCGGCACTTTCCATGGCCATTTCAGCGCTCTCGAGCACATTGATACCACCGATCAACACCATCGGCTGGTCATTGGCAAAGGTGCGACCCGCTACCTCAACAACGCGATGGATTCCGCTCACGCAGCATCACCACACTGCTGCGCCACCGCCAACGCCGCCTCGATATAGCTCGCAAACAGGGGGTGTCCGCCACGGGGCCGGGACTTGAATTCCGGGTGGAACTGACACGCCACAAACCAAGGGTGAGCGGGGAGCTCGATAATTTCGACTAGCTCACCGTCCAGCGACCAGCCACTCATCTTCATGCCCGCTTCTTCCAAGCGGGCTACGTAGTTGCTGTTCACCTCGTAGCGGTGCCGGTGCCGTTCCGAGATCTCCTCGGCGTTATAAATAGCCTGCGTCTTGGTCCCGGCTACCAACCGACAGGGCTGAGCACCCAGTCGCATGGTGCCACCCAGATCCGAGGCTTCGGAGCGCTGCTCGAGCGCGCCGTCTGCGGTTTGCCACTCAGTAATCAAGGCAATGATGGGATGAGGGGTGTCCGCCTGCATCTCGGTAGAGTGTGCGCCATCGAGGTGACAGACATTACGCGCGTATTCGATGAGCGCCATGTGCATACCCAAGCAAATACCAAGGAAGGGAATACCCTGCTCCCGGGCATACCGCACCGCTTCAATCTTCCCCTGGACACCGCGATCACCGAAGCCACCGGGGACGAGAATGGCGTCCAGATGCGACAACAACCCCACTCCCTGAGCCTCAATCTCCTCAGCATCGATGTAATCAATCTCTACCCGGGTATCGGTTTGCAGACCCGCGTGATCAAGGGCCTCATTCAGTGACTTATAAGCGTCGACGAGGTCGACATATTTGCCGACCATGCCCACACGCACCGTGCCCTTGCGCTGACTGAATTCACGACGCACCACATCGTCCCACTCCGACAGATCAGCCGCCGGCTGGGCCAACCCAAAGCGCTCGAGGATATAGTCGTCGAGACCGCTCTCCTTGAGGTGGCCGGGGATCTGATAAATTGTGTCCGCATCCATGAGTGGGATCACGGCCCGCTCTTCTACGTTAGTAAACAGGGAAATCTTGCGGCGCGCGCCCTCGTCAACCTCAACAGAGCAGCGGCACAACAGCACCTCCGGTTGCAAACCAATCGAGCGCAGCTCTTTAACCGAATGCTGGGTGGGTTTGGTTTTGATTTCACCCGCAGTCGGAATGTAGGGAATGAGGGTGAGGTGCATGAGCAGCGCATTGGCTGACCCCAGCTCCAACTTCAGCTGACGCACCGCCTCAAGAAAAGGTTGGCTCTCAATGTCGCCCGCGGTGCCACCCACTTCCACCACCGCAACCTCGGCATCCCCCGCCCCCTCGACGACCCGATGTTTGATTTCGTCGGTAATGTGCGGGATGACCTGGACGGTGCCACCCAGATAATCTCCACGGCGCTCCTTGCGCAATACTGCGTCGTACACGCGGCCCGCCGTGAAGTTATTGGCACGACTCATTACCGTGCGCGTGAATCGCTCGTAGTGGCCCAGATCGAGATCCGTTTCCGCACCGTCGTCGGTGACGAAGACCTCTCCATGTTGGAAGGGACTCATCGTGCCGGGGTCGACGTTGATGTAAGGGTCCAGCTTGAGGAGGGTGACTTTGAGACCGCGCGCTTCAAGCACAGCGGCGAGGGAGGCGGCAGCGATCCCCTTACCCAGGGAAGACACAACACCACCAGTAACGAACACATATCTCGTCATGGATTCCACCAATGCGAAAGAGTACCCGGACGTCTGTCTCGACGCCTCTCGGGAATCTCTCTCCGATGGACGATTAGTCTAACAGGTCGCCCCGCAAGGCTCAATTCAAAGTGACGAAGAAAGGTGCCAAACGGGCCGCAGACCGGGTTCCGCGGTGTTGTTGTCCAGATCAGCTGCCCCCATCAAGGGGCCGGCAGGGAGCACCCAGACGGGTGCTGTTTCTGACCATAAAACAGGGAGATGGCGCCGCCACCACGGGGGAATTCTCATCTCCTGCAACCACTTTTTGGTGGGTTTTTGAGGCCGGTTAAGCGGCGTCACCGACTCGACCTCCCCACAAGCGCCGCAGGCCAGTCGCGCCCCCGCAGGCAGTCCGGGGCCGTCATCAGCGGTTTCCCAGTCAAGTCGCCCCCAATCACCCTCGGCTGGTTGTCCAACCGCAACCTCACCGGGCAGGGTCCAGTCATTGGCAGGCTCTGTGACGCTGATGACCCACCCGTTCCAGACCCGCAAGCAACTGTCGCCCCAACGCAACTCGGGCAGACGGTCCTGCCCCGCATCGAGGGCCTGCCTCGCCAGCTCGATTAGCCGTCGTCGGTCGGGCGAATCAATATCAGACTCACCCAACCACTGGTGGATCTGTGCCGCCAACTCCGCCACATCCACTGTCGGGTCAATCATCAAAGCGGCCTCACCCATCACTGTCTCGGTTCGAAGGAGCGGCAGTTGGCTCAGCCGCTGCTGCGCTATGGCCTGCAGTCCAGCGGCACGCTGAATGGTCTGCCGGTATCCCGGCCAGCGCTCTGCCACGGCCGGCAAGACAACCTGTCGGAGATAATTGCGATCCTGTTCGGTCTCAAGATTGGAGGGATCGATCACATGCTCAAGCCCCGCAGCCTCGACCAAGCTCCGCAGGGTGTCTGAAGTCGTATTGAGCAACGGTCGAAAAATCCGTCCCGCACCGCAGGCCCGCTCTTGGGGAATCCCGGACAAGCCCCGCGGACCGGCCCCGCGCAACAGCCGCAATAGAACAGTCTCCACCATGTCGTCTGCATGATGCGCGGTAAACAGAATATCGCCCTCGGCCAATACGCTCTCAAAAGCCCGGTAGCGCTCGCGGCGCGCGTCAGCTTCTACTCCGCGGCCGCTGGGCTCGATGTTGCAGACATTAATATGCAGCGGAATGCTCAATCTGTCGGCATGGCGCTGACAGAGATCGCTCCACTCTCCCGCGGCCGCGTGCAAACCGTGGTTAACGTGAATGGCGTGAAGGGGAGGTGCTGATGAGGCATCTCGGTAAGCCGCCAACGCATAGAGCAACGCGACGCTGTCCGCCCCGCCAGAGAGCGCCACCCACCAGCGGGGCGCCTCTAGCAGTGCATCGGGAAAGGTTGTCAGGATCTCGCGCACGTGGCGTGCCCCGACACTCAATTACCGTAGGACATCAGCCTTCGGTAACGCGCCTCAAGCAGGGCATCGGTATCCATCGCAGACAGCCGATCAACTTGATCCATAAGGTGCGCATTCAACCGGCTGGCCATCTCAATCGGATCGCGATGCGCGCCACCGAAAGGCTCCGGGATCGTGGCGTCGACAATACCCAATTCCTCGAGCTTGGAGGAGGTCACGCCCATGGCCGCCGCCGCATCCGGGGCAAACTCGGAGCTCTTCCAAATAATGTTGGCGCAGCCCTCAGGTGAGATCACAAAATAGGTGGCGTACTGCAGCATGGCGAGATGGTCACCCACGCCGATACCGAGCGCACCGCCCGATGAACCCTCACCAATCACAATACACATCATCGGGGTTTTCAGACGCGACATCACCGCCAGGTTTTGCGCAATCGCCTCGCTGATGCCTCGCTCTTCTGAATCGATGCCAGGGTAGGCCCCGGGTGTGTCGATCAGGGTGATCACCGGCATTTTGAAGCGCTCTGCCATCTCCATCAGTCGCATCGCTTTGCGATAGCCCTCGGGCTTGGGCATACCAAAGTTGCGGTAGACCTTGTCTTTGACCGCACGGCCTTTTTCCTGGCCAATCACCATTACCGGGCGCCCGTCGAGGCGGGCAACGCCGCCCACAATCGCCTTGTCATCGGCAAAGTGGCGGTCGCCATGTAATTCATCGAATTCGGTGAAGATTTCGGGAATATAGTCGAGGGAATACGGCCGTTGAGGGTGCCGGGCCACGCGCACAATGTCCCAGGCACTCAGATCTGCATAAAT
>JAAEZV010000002.1:0-13260 GCA_018222695.1 Gammaproteobacteria bacterium | reverse complement strand
AAGATTTCGGGAATATAGTCAAGGGAATACGGCCGTTGGGGATGACGCGCCACGCGCACAATATCCCAGGCGCTCAGGTCCGCATAAATCTTCTCTGTCAGCGCGGTCGACTTCTCCCGCAGGCGGTCGATTTCGTCGCCCAGATTCAGATCGGCGCCGTCGCCAACTCCCTGCAGCTCCTCGATCTTCATTTCGAGTTCTGCAATCGGCTGCTCAAAGTCGAGATAGTTTGGATTCATAGTGTTACCCCATACCAACGCGGGCGGCGGGTTGAATCGAGCACCGGAGTCTACAAAGGGAGAACGCTTGCGTCACGCCTACTGTTAAAAAGTCAGGTATCTGGTTACCCTGCCGGCCATGATCGACCCCGGCCACACTCCACCGTGCCCGCCACCGCGCCTGATTCTCGCTCCCATGGAGGGCGTTGTTGACGCGGTCATGCGTGAACAGCTCACCGGCATCGGCGGTTATGAACGATGCGTGACCGAATTCGTCCGCGTATCTCAAACTCTCCTCCCGAAGCGGGTTTTTTTTCGTTATGCCCCTGAACTGCGCCAAGGTGGGCTTACTCCTTCAGGCACCCCTGTCTACCTTCAACTCCTGGGCTCTGACCCCGAGCTGATGGCCGCTAACGCGGCGCGTGCAGCCGCCCTTGGCGCACCGGGTATTGACCTGAATTTCGGCTGCCCTGCTAAAACCGTCAATCGATCACAAGGCGGCGCAGTGTTATTACGCTCCCCCCAACTGATCAGATCGATCTGCGAACAGGTGCGCGATAGTGTTCCCGAGCACACCCCAGTCACGGCAAAGATCCGTCTGGGCTATGACAGCGACGAACAATTTGAGGAGATTCTCGATGCGCTGTCAGGCGTTGCCCTCTCCGAGATCACCATCCACGCCCGCACCAAACGGCAGGGCTACCGGCCGCCAGCACACTGGCACCAACTGAGAAAAGCGCGCCTGGCGCTCCCCTACCCGGTCATCGCCAATGGCGAGCTCTGGACGCCCGCCGATGTGGCACGTTGCGCAGAAATCAGCGGCTGCGGTGCCTTCATGCTCGCCCGGGGCGCGCTCTGCCGCCCGGATCTCGGCGCCGCGATCGTTGCGGCCGGCCGGGGCGAGGCGGGACCAACATTCAGCTGGTCTGAGGCACAAGAGCTGCTGGTGACGTTTTTGGCGCGCAACCGGGCGCTGTACGATCCTCGCTACGCGGTCAATCCGGTGAAGCAGTGGCTCGTCTATCTAAAGGTCTATTACCCACAGGCCGCCGCCTTGTTCAGTGAGGTCAAAAGGATCACCGACCCCGATGACATGGCGCTGGCCCTGCAGGGTCGGTCAGCGCTGGCACGGGCCGCCTGATCACCCTATAAAGACACGCTATAAAAACACCCTTTGAGGACACAAGACGATGACCACCTTGGCTGAAGACAACAGCAACGACCTTTGGGGCCACCCCCGCGGGTTATACATCTGCTTCGCCACGGAACTCTGGGAGCGCTTCTCCTTCTACGGCATGAAGTACCTGCTGCTCCTCTACCTCACCAAGTACCACCTGTTCTCCGACGCTGCAGGGCTCGGTGTTCTGGGCAGCTACGCCTCCCTCGTCTACGCCATGCCCGTGCTGGGCGGCCTCATCGCCGACCGGTTTATCGGCATGCGCAAAGCGGTCACCTTTGGCGGCTTGCTCCTTGTCGCCGGGCATCTCGGCATGGCGTTTGAGGGTGAGGCGGCCCGTCAGACCGCTGCCGGTATCGTCCGCGATGATCAGGCGCTGTCGATCTTCTATCTCTCACTGGCGTTGATTGTGGTCGGCGTCGGATTTCTCAAACCCAATATTTCCACGGTGGTCGGCAAGCTCTACCCCGACGGTGACCCCCGCCGCGACGCCGGCTTCACGATTTTCTATATGGGCATCAACATCGGTGCCTTCAGCGCAACGTTGCTTTGCGGCTGGCTGGGTGAGGTCTATGGCTGGTCCTGGGGCTTTGGCGCGGCGGGTATTGGCATGCTCCTGGGTCTCATCGTTTTCCAGTGGGGACAAAAAACCCTCATGGGCCATGGTGAACCTGAGCACCCGGAGCGCCTCACGCAAGGCGTTGGCATCCCCGGGTTGACTATCGAGCGTGCTATTTACGCCGGCAGTTTCCTCATGGTGGCCGTGGTCTGGCAGCTGGTTCAGCTGACGGACACGGTTGGCACACTGCTGGATGTCCTGTCACTAACGGTGTTAGCGGGGCTGGGATGGTTTCTGCTATTTCGCTGCTCCAAAGTTGAACGCGAACGGATGTTTGTGCTGATTTTGCTGACCCTTTCAACGGTCGTCTTCTGGGCGCTGTTCGAGCAGGGTGCCGGCTCTATGACGTTGTACGCGGACCGCGTCACAGACAAGACGCTGTTTGGCATGACCCTCACCGCCGCGCAATTCGGCGCCGCCAATTCCTTCTTCATTTTCTCTCTGGCACCGCTCTTCGCCCTGCTCTGGATCCGGCTCGGACGGCGAGGCTGGGAACCCACCACGCCGGTGAAGTTCTCACTCGGCATTGCTCAGGCAGGTCTGGGTTTTGGCGCACTAGTTTATGGCGCGCAATTTCCCGATCAGGCAGGCGTGGTCTCCGCTTGGTGGCTCATCGTGGCTTACCTGCTCCATACCACGGGTGAACTGTGCCTGAGTCCGGTGGGGCTCTCGGCGGTCACCAAGCTCGCGGTTCCGTCGGTGGTCGGTGTGATGATGGGCACGTGGTTTTTGGCGTCGGCCTACTCTTCGTATGTTGCCGCGCAAATCGCCACCATTGCTGCCCGCCCCGCCAATGAGGGGAGTCTCAACCTTACCGATGCGTTGTCGGGCTACACCGAATTGTTCAGTCAGCTGCTCACGATCGGTTTGGCTGGCGGCGCGGTGTTACTGGTACTGTCGCCTTTGCTCAAGCGCATGATGCACGGCGTGCGATAAATCAGATCGAGGCAGGCACTGCCTCGGTCGCATCGTCGGCATCACCGGACTTGCGATTTTTGCGCGCTAAGCGCATCTGCTGCCAGTCATAGCCAATCAGATACATGGCCGGCACCAACAACAGGCTGACGAATAGCGCAAAGAACACGCCGAAGGCCAGTGACAACACCGCTGGCTTGAGGAACTGGGCGCTGGTCGATTGCTCAGCCATGATCGGAATCAAACCGACAAAGGTCGTCACGGTGGTCAGGAAAATAGGCCTGAATCGACTTACCGCGGAGGTCACAAGCGCCTTGGGAGGCGACATGCCCTCGCGCTCAAGTCGTCGCACATAGTCAATCAGCACCAGATTGTCGTTCACCACGACCCCCGCTGCTGCGCCAATGCCAAAATAGGAAAAGAGCGCCATGGGCAGATTAAAAATCAAATGGCCGAAAACAGCGCCCATAAAACCAAATGGCATGGCGGTCATAATGAGTAGCGGCAAACTGTAAGAGCGGAAAGCGACGGCAATCAGGGCGTAGATCACAAATAGCGCGATGGTGTAGAGCGCCGCGATTTCACTGAAGAATTCCGCCTCTGCCTCCTGAGATCCCCCCTTGAGCACCTTCAAGCCCGGATACATGGCCAACAGTTCTGGCAGGTAGTCCTGCTCCACAGCGCGATTAATCTCGCCTAAGGACTCAGGCTCGACAGTGGCGTTTACCGTCACCACGCGGTCCCCGTTTCGGCGCGTGATTCGGCGTGTCGCTTGGCCCACTTCTACGTCAGCGACCTCCAGCAATGGGACGAGTCTGCCGTCGACAGTCCGGATACGGACGTCCTCAAACGTTGCCAGCGACTCTCGCTCCTCCTGCGGGTAACGCACCATGACGCGAACATCGCCGTTCTCCCTAGGTAGCCGCTGCACTTCCTCTCCGTAGAAAGCCTGCCGCACCTGACTCGATACATCTCCGAGACTGATCCCTAATTTTTCTGCACCGGGCAGCAGATTGAAGCGCAACTCAGGTAGCGCGCCCAGCTGGTCGTCTCGGATAAAATACGTTTTGTCGTAACTCGCAAGATGCTGCTGCAGGGACAGGCTCGCCGCATTGAGGGTATCGAGATCTTCGTGCTTGAGCAGGAAGGTAATACTGGCCTCCCCATCGCTAAAGCTATAGTTGACCTTCACCTCATCGGCATCGGGAATATCCCCCACCAGATCGGAAAAACGCTCCGCGGTCTCCCGCGCACTGAGCGCTCTCTGGTCTGGCGGCGCCAGCTGAACAATCGCGATCACATCGCCGCGGCGAGCCCGGGTATACCAGCCCTCTATCAGCTTCCCTGAACCGCGACCCGCCTCCGCCTCGGCGTTGATCTCTTCAGCCAGTTGCTGTTCAGCTTGCTGCAACTGCCCCAACACCTCCATCGAGCGGCTGTAGGGCGTGCCCGGCGGTAAGCTCACATTGATATAGACCTCCTCGCTCTCCACCTGCGGCGAGAAAAAGAACTTCACCCAACCGCTGGTGTACAGGCCCAACGACACCATGAACAGCGAGAAAAACACCATGGCGGTGGTGTATCGATATCTCAGACAGCGCTCGAGGAACGGTCGGTAACGGTTCTCTGCAAAGAGCACTATGCCGTCCGCAATCTTCTTCTGGCGCTTCATCCACTTGGAATCGGGCGCCGTGGTTTTCACATTGCGCAGGTGCGCCGGTAAGATCAGAAATGCTTCGATGAGCGAGAATAACAACGCCAAAGAGATGACCACCGAGAGTTGCCGGGTAAATTGCGCCGTAACGCCTGACAGGAACAACCAGGGGGCAAATGCGACGATCGTTGTGAGTACGGCAAATATGACCGGGCGACTCACGGCGAAGGCGCCAGCGATAGCCGCCTCCTCGCCTTTCAGCCCACGCTGGTGCACATGATGATGGATGCTCTCGCCCACCACGATCGCATCGTCGACCACAATTCCCAGAACAAGCAGGAAGGCAAAGGTCGACAATAGGTTCAGCGAGACATCATTAGCAGGCAGGAGCGCAAAAGCACCGAGAAAGCTCACCCCAATACCTACCGTCACCCACAGCGCCACCTTGGGCTCGAGCGTTACGATCAGTATGAGGAATACGAGGATCAGGCCGAGGATCGAGGAATCGGCGATCAACTCCATACGGTTCTCGTAGATGTCGGCCGTATCAAACCACAGCTCGAGATCCATGCCGACAGGGAGCGTCGGCTGCGTGCGCTCAATCCACTGACTCACCGCCTCGCTGGCTTTAACCACCTGCATATCATCCGTCGACTTGGCCTGCAGCAACACAGCCGGCTTGCCATTCAACGTTGCCAGAATCTCGTTTTGCTCAAAGCCGTCAATCACGGTCGCCACGTCGGCGACGTGCACTGTCCCTCCGTCTGGCGTTTGGCGAATAACAATTTGTTCAAAATCGGTTTGGTTATCAGCAAGATTCTGGGCTCTAAGTTGCACGTCGCCTGTCCGGGTTCGAACCTCGCCGACAGAGACATTCATCGAGTCGCGGCGAATGGCGGTCGACACATCGGCGAAACTAAGCCCGTAATTTCTCAATGCGCGCTCTGACAGCTCGATCGTCACCTCTTCCCGTCGCGAGCCAAACACTTCGACCTGCGAGATATACTGCAAACCCGCCATCTCGTTGCGCAGCTTGTTTGCCAGCCGGGTCAGTGGCTTTTCTCCGACATCTCCTGCAAGCGCTACGCGAATCATCTCCTGACGCCATTCGAGGCGTCTGACGCGCGGATTTTCTATGTCACGAGGGAAGGACGTGATCGAATCGACCGCGTTCTTCACGTCATTCAAAAAGGCGTTCAGATTTACCGTGGGGTAGGTTTCAACGGTCAGCGAGCCAAAGCTCTCTCGGGATTCAGAGGAGACCCGGTAGACGTTGGAGACGTTTTTCAGTGCCTCTTCGACCCGCTGTACGACTTGCTGCTCCATTTCTTTGGGAGAGGCACCCGGCCAGATCACTTCGACCTGAACAATGTCGGGCTGGACAGAGGGAAAGGCTTCTTTCTCGATATCACGCAGGCCCAACCAGCCGGCCGTGACAATAATGAACATCAAGAGGTTGGCAGCAACCGGATTGCGCACCCACCAGCGAATCAGACCTTCCATGGCTCGAGTCTCAGGCTTCGTTGTTTGTCGGTGTCGCGTCATCACCGACGCTATCGGCAATGGTCCCGTCATCGACGGCCTGAAGGCGCATACCGCGCACGGGATTGCGAATCGCGGACACAATCACTTTCTCTCCCGCTTCGACCCCGGAGGCAAGCATGACCATGTCGCGATTTCGATGGATCACGTCGACCTGGCGGACATCCAACAGCCCCTCTCCGTCTATGACAAAGACTTCGTCACCGGCGCGAAGACCCTCAGCAGCAATCTGGACCGCATCGACAATAGTCCGCCCCTGAATTTCAGCGTCGACGTACAAACCCACCGCGAGAGGCATACCGCTATCGGCGTGTATCTCGCCATAGGGATCCTCAATTCTGACCGTGCCGTAGACGCTGCGAGTGGTAGCTTCGATCCCCGCATCAAGACCCGTCAGGCGTCCCTCCCAGCGATGCACCCTGCCACCCATCACCGCAGACAGCGTCGTCATCAGACCGCCGGTCTCGCCACCGATATACCCCACGGGAATGCCCAGAGCAGAAAGCTGGTTTGTTGTCAGCGCCACCCTGACTTCCGCCACATCGGTGCCAAATACGCTTCCCAGCACTTTGCCCGGATTGACGTACTGCCCGAGATCGGCAGCCTGACTCTCCACGCGACCCTTGAAGGGCAGATTGATCTGTGTGCGCTCCAGATTTGTCTGTGCCAGCGAAAGTGCTGTTTCAGCCGCCTTCAGCGCAGATTCAGCTCTCGCTACCTGAGGCTTTTTCAAGGCCAAAGGTGAGGGGTCGTTCTGCCCGGCAAGCTGCTTGCGGGCCACATCAGCATCAGCGAGTGCCTGCTCAAGATCCACCTTGGCGGCCGCAACCCGCGCACGTCGCTCATCAACCGCGGCGCGGTAATCGGTATCTTCGATAGTCAGCAGCACTTCGCCGGGGGCAAACTGACCGCCCTCGATAAAGTCGGGCGCGATCGACATGATTTTGCCGCCAACCTGAGCCACCAGCTGAGTCCGCACCGCCGGTCGCACCTCTCCGTACACGACGACAGTAGGCCGTGAGGCGGCGCGGATAGCAGGGACAACCTCCACGCTGACGGGGCGAGGGGCTTCAATATTGGGGGTGGGCTGCGGCTTGGTCACCTGCAGCAGCCCGTATAGGGCAATACCGGCCAGTCCGACTCCAATGGGCAAGGCGGCCTGCCGTAATTTGGCAATCATGTTCATCTCCTTGATACGGTGACAGCGACGCGTCTGGTCGTCATCGCGGTCACAACCACCTTCCATAGCGGGTAATCTCGAAGACGCGCATGGTACCGCGAGAGGCGCCCCCGCTCCATGGGGATAAGTCGCATTTGATTTGCAGAACTTTGGTGAGCAGGCCTGATGTGCAAAGAAGTACCAGCCTCTATGCGCCGGAATGTCGGCCGAACTTGCTACTCTTCTCCACGTTTTTTGACGCAGTGGGTTGACCATGACAGATCGGCAGTTTGAGATCGTGCTTTACGGCGCCTCGGGTTTCACCGGAAAACTGGTGGCCGAGTACTTGGCGAGCGAGCATCAGGACCTACGCTGGGCCATCGCCGGGCGCAATACCCAGAAGCTGGAACAGGTGCGACGCGAGCTTAACCTGCCGGAACTGCCGATACTCATTGCCGACAGCGCCGAGCCCGACAGCTTAAGCGCCATGGCAAGACAGACCCGCACCCTGATCAGCACCGTTGGCCCCTATGCGCAGTTCGGCACGCCCGTGCTCAAAGCCTGCGCGACCGAGAGCACGCACTATTGCGACCTCACTGGCGAAGCGCAGTGGATGGCGGAGGTGTATGAGCAGATCGACCCGATCGCCAAGAACAGTGGCGCACGACTCGTGCACTGCTGCGGCTTCGACTCCATCCCCTCGGACCTGTCCGTATTTTTTCTACAAAAGCATTTCAAAGAGCGCTTCGGCAGCTACGCCACCCATGTGACCGGTCGCATGGGCCGCGCCGCGGGGGGCGTTAGTGGTGGCACCGTAGCCAGCCTGATGTACGTTGCAGAGCAGGCCTCCAAGGACCCCGTCATCAAAGAGCGGGTCATGGACCCCTATGCGCTCTACCCTGCCGGCCTGGAGAAGGGACAGGATGGCCCGGATCAGGCGGGTATCGCCTGGGACGATAATTTTGAATCCTGGACCGGTCCTTTTGTGATGGCGGCCATCAACACCAAAGTAGTCAGGCGCTCCCACGCCCTGGCTGGCCTGCCCTACGGCGCAGGCTTCCGCTACGACGAGTCCCAGCTGTGCGCGAGCCGCGCCAAGGCGCTTTTGAGCGCGGGGGGCTTGGGCGCCGTGATGGCAGGTACCTTTTTCTCTCCCACTCGGGCGCTACTGAAAAAAGTGTTGCCCGACCCCGGCGAGGGACCCAACGAGACCACCCGCAACAACGGCTTTTTCGAGTTCTGGGCGCATGGCACCGACGGCGAGAATCAGCTGCGCGTCAAAGTGGCGGGTCAGCGCGACCCGGGCTATGGCGCCACCTCGCGCATGCTGGCCCAAGCCGGTCTTTGTCTCGCGCAGGATGAGCTCTCTGTAGGCGGCGGCATTTGGACCACCGCCAGCGCAATGGGCGACTCGCTACTGGCTCGTCTACCTCAAGTTGATATCCATTTCTCAGTGGTCGAGGACTGATCCGAATCCTCTAAAGGCAGGATCAGACCACAAAAAAAGCCGCCCGAAGGCGGCTCGTCTATGACCACTGTCCGCTTTTAGAGCGGCTCATATTTGAATTTCTGTCCACCTAGCGTGGCCTCGTACATCAGACCACCTTTGGCGATGGTGAAGATCGCCATGCCGCTGCGCCCGTCGTATTGCTTCTCATTAGCGTTCACTTTGCTGGAGTCTGCATCGGTACCGGAAGAGGTATTGCCGCCACCACCGGTCGAGGTGGATGCCTGAGCACCGGCCGTCAGCGCGACCGCCGTGGCCTGAGCGCCAAACTCGAAGTTGCCGGAGGTGAAATCATCAAATGCCCGCTCGTCGCGGAAGAAAATCATCTGGCTGTAGACCTGACCACCCAACTGCAGGCCGTAGGTGATCTGGCTCATCTTTGTGTTGCCGACTTTTTTACCGCCGACAAAAACCTCGCCCTTGCCGTGGGCGCCACCGATGCCGATTCCGCCCTTGCCGATGCTCGGGAATACCGCGTAGCCGTAGGCGTCATCAATGAAATCGCCCGCACCCGCGCCGCGGAAGTTTTCAATCGCTGTGTCTACGTCGTCAGCAAAAGCAGGCTGAGCGACGAACGCAAAGACCGCAAACAGTGAAATAAACAAAGTTCTCATGAGGCATTTCCCTCTCTTTAACAATTGTTGGCTAGCCTACTGGATCCCGGAAAATAATGCAGTAACTAAGGGAGCTTAAAATCAAAGTGCATTCTGCGTGCGAAAGACTACTGTAATTGCCGCATAAGTACAGAGCGCGGAGGTGCAATAGGTGACACAGCCCGCTGAGCAATACTCATCACCAGGGAATGGTCTCGCCCCGCCAGTCTAGATAAGACAGCTCACCATCTGCCTCCAGACTCGCCAGTACTGCGTCGAGGGCCGCCGCTGCACGCTCTGGTGAAAACAGTTTTTCCGGCGCCACGTTGGCCTGAAAAGGCTGAGACAAAGGCGTATCTACTGTGCCGGGGTGGTAGGCCATGATCTTGGCAGCGGGGTTAAGGCGCCTCATCTCGAGCGCCGCACACCGCAACATCATATTCAGCGCCGCCTTGCTGCCGCGGTAGCTGTACCAGCCACCGAGACTATTATCGCCAATGCTCCCTACCCGGGCTGACAGCACCGCGATCCGTGGCGCCGTGCTTCGCTTGAGAACAGGTGCCAGCGAGGCCAGCACCCGCATTGGCAGAAAAGTATTGACCTCGAACACCTGCTGCATCGCACTCGTTGTGAGCTGATTGAGCGCCCGCTCCGGCCGGTAGCCTTCTCCCTGCAGCACGCCATTACAGATCACCAAGCGCGTAACGTCTGAAGATTGCTCCTGCAGCTGAGCGGCAAATGTCGCAAGCGCGGCCTCACTGTAATCACAGTGCTGGGTCTGCACACCGGGCGCACCCACTGCCGCCAAAGACGCTTCCGATCGAGCGACCGCTAAAACGGGGCGAGAGCCCTCGTGACCCCACCTCTCGATCAATGCATGCCCGATCGCACTGCCCGCACCGATCACCATGTCCAAACTGTTGCCGCTCATTACCCTTGCCTCATTCGACACCCAACCTGATTGGGTTAGGCTGTCCTCCTCTTTTTACGACGGGACCGGCCGACAGATGACTTCACCACGCCACATCGCTTTCATCGGATTGGGCGCCATGGGCTACCCCATGGCCGGCCACATGGCGCGCGCGGGACATGAGGTGACCGTTTTTAACCGCACCGCCGCCCGCGCAGAGGCCTGGCAAAATGAGTACGGCGGCCAGGTTGCGCCGACCCCGGCAGCCGCAGCAAAGGACCAAGACGCCGTGATGATTTGCGTGGGCAACGACGATGATGTCCGAGAAGTGACCATCGGCGAGCACGGCGCGCTCCCGTCAATGCGCGAAGGCGCGCTCCTGATTGATCACACCACCACCTCAGAGGCCCTGGCAACGTCACTGGCCAATTTCACCGAGCAAGCGGGCGTGGGATTCCTCGATGCGCCCGTCTCGGGAGGCCAAATTGGCGCGGAAAATGGTGTGCTGACAGTCATGGTGGGCGCTGGCGAGCAGGCCTTCACTGAAGCACTGCCGCTGATTGAGTGCTACGCCAAAAGCGTTCGGCGTATGGGGCCGGTCGGCGCCGGACAGCTCACCAAAATGGTCAACCAGATCTGTATTGCGGGGTTACTGCAGGGCTTGTCAGAAGGCATTCACTTTGCCGAGCGCGCGGGGCTCGATGTCACGGCCGCCATGGAGGTCATTGCGCAAGGGGCGGCGCAGTCCTGGCAGATGAATAACCGCGCCGAGACCATGATCAGGGGCGAGTTCGACTTTGGTTTCGCGGTTGATTGGATGCGGAAAGACTTGGGCATCGCGATCGAGGCCGCTCAGTCGGTTGGCGCCGAAGTCCCGATCACCCAATTAGTCGATTCCTTTTATGCGGAGGTACAAGATTTAGGCGGTCATCGCTGGGACACCTCCAGCCTGATCCAGCGACTGCGGGCGGGTGAAGCCAACCGCTAATGACCCGCAGGCCTGTTATCAAGGGGTGCTGTGCTTAACGCAGCACTCCGTCTCCTCCGACCCTCAGCGCAACGCTACATCGCGCCGGGAAAGGCACCGCCGTCGAGCAGGATGTTTTGGCCAATGACAAAGCCTGCTTTGTCCGAGCAAAGCCAGGCGCAGGCCGCGCCAAATTCGTCAGCGGTGCCGAAGCGGCCCGCGGGCACGGTGGCGGTGCGCGCCTCGCGCGCCTCGGTCTCAGTGATGCCCCGTGCCGCCGCGTCGACCTGGTCAAGCATCGCCAGCCGGTCGGTATCGTGCAGCCCCGGCAAGAGGTTGTTGATCGTGACACCACTGCCCGCGACCTGCCGCGACACCCCCGCCACATAACCCGTGAGACCAGAACGCGCCGTATTAGAAAGTCCCAGCACCGGTATGGGGGCTTTCACCGCCACACTGGTGATGTTGACGATTCGGCCCCAGCCACGCTCCATCATGCTGGGCAGTAGCGCCTTGATCAGTGCGATGGGCGTCAACAGGTTGGCATCAAAAGCAGCAATAAAATCATCGCGGTCCCAGTCGGTCCACATACCGGGCGGCGGTCCACCTGCATTGGTCACCAGAATGTCGACATCTCCTGCCGCGGCGAGCACAGCCGCCTGACCGCTCTCACTCGTGATATCAGCAGCAATAGTGGTGACCACAACGCCATAGGCGTCCCGGATTGACGCCGCAGTCGCCTCCAATGCCTCACTGCCGCGAGCATTTAAGACTAGGTCGACGCCCTCCGCGGCAAGGGCTTCCGCGCACCCCCTCCCCAGACCCTTCGAGGAAGCGCATACCAGCGCAGTGCGTCCTTTGATTCCAAGATCCATAACCGGCGACTCCTGTAAACTCGGGTCGATTATCCGCTATCCGGCGGCCACTGTGCGAGTCGTAAAGCCAAGTGATCTGAGCATCACCGGGAGACCACTATGTCTGCCAAGCCTTTTTGGGAAGCCAAGTCACTCGACGCCATGACAGACGCCGAGTGGGAGTCACTGTGCGATGGCTGCGGGCAGTGCTGCCTTCACAAGCTGGTCAATGACGAGACCGCCGATGTGTTCTACACCCGGGTGGCCTGCCAACTGCTGGATGACGAGTCAGGGCGGTGCAAACGTTACGCAACGCGGCTTGAGGAAGTTGAGGACTGCTTAGACGTGCGCAGCATGAATGCGGCTGAACTGGCGTGGATGCCACGCAGCTGCGCTTACCGACGCCTCGCGGAGGGGAAGTCACTGCCACGGTGGCACCCTCTGATTACGGGGGACCCGCAATCGACCGCCCATGCCCGCATGGCCGTCGCGGGCAGAACAATCAGTGAGACCATGGCCGATCTCGACCAGCTGGAGGCCGAGATCATCGAGTGGGTAGATATCTGAGGGCGGTACTAGTCTGACTTGAGCGCCCGGCTCAGCAATCGATCCAATTGATCAGCAAAGGCCTTGCGATCGGTCTGATTGAGCGGCGGTGGGCCTCCGGTGTGCTCGCCAGAGGCGCGCATAGTCTCCATAAAGTCGCGCATTTGTAGCCGCTGGCGAATGTTGTTCTCGGTATAGCGCTCACCCCGCGGTGTAATCACGAGGGCGCCCTTTTCAAGGACCTCGCTGGCCAGCGGAATATCGGCGGTGATCACAAGGTCTCCTTCCACGATCCGCGCGGCGATTTCGTGATCCGCCATATCAGGGCCCTTGGCGACCTGATACAGGCTGATCAGGGGCGAGGCCGGAATCTGGAATGACTGGTTAGCGAAAAGCGTAAGTTTGATGCCGCGCTTTTGTGCCGCGCGATACAAAATGTCGCGAATCACCACGGGGCAGGCATCGGCATCAACCAGAATCTGCATTGTCGTAATGTGGCCTCACAAACTTTGCGCCAGGCGTCGCTTCAGCGCGGTTTCGCCCTCGACGCGTGGGGTGTCAGCGGCCCTCTTCAGCGCTGGCGAGGCCTTACCAAGTGT
>JAAEZV010000240.1 GCA_018222695.1 Gammaproteobacteria bacterium | reverse complement strand
GCATTGGCGACGCCGGCTTAGCCGCCCTCACCGATGCTGTGGAGGTAGCAGGTCAGTCGCGCGCCTTCCAAGAGCTCCTGGCCTGCAGCGACTTTTTTGGTGAGCAAGTCGCGCGCCAGCATGAGTGGCTGGGCGATGCGTTGGCTGACGGAACGCTGCTGGAGAGCCGCGATTGGGCGGCTGACCACTGGGACCAGGCGCTGTCTGCGCTAATTCCGCCGACTCAATCCGAGCAGGGGGCGCTGGCTGCACTGAGAATCTTTCGTCATCGGGAGATGCTGCGCATTCTCTGGCGTGATCACGCACAGCTGGCCAGTCTGGAAGAGGCTTTTGAGGCACTCAGTCAGCTTGCAGACTGCAGCATTCGCGCAGCACTCAGCATGGCAACTGCCACGCTGAAAGAAAAATACGGTACGCCACACGGCACCGAAAGCGGCCGCCCACAGTCACTGGTTGTGCTGGGTATGGGCAAGCTCGGCGGGAATGAACTGAACTTTTCTTCTGATATTGACCTGATTTTTGCCTACCCCGAGGCGGGTATCACCCGGGGAGGGCGGCAGGAACTGGATAACCAGGCTTACTTCATTCGGCTCGGGCAAATGGTCATTCGCCTACTGGATGCGGTGACCGAAGACGGCTTCGCCTTCAGGGTCGATATGCGTCTGCGACCCTATGGAGACAGCGGCGCGTTGGTCGGGTCTTACAACGCACTGGAGGTGTACTACCAGGAGCAGGGAAGGGAGTGGGAACGCTACGCCATGATCAAGGCGAGGCCGATTACCGGCACGCCTGAGGCGCAAGAAAGTCTGATGAACATGCTCGAGTCCTTTGTGTATCGCCGCTACACCGATTTCTCCGTGATAGCGGCACTGAGGGAGATGAAAAGCATGATGCGCGCCGAGGTCACCCGGCTAGGAATGGATAATGATTTAAAGCGCGGCGCGGGTGGTATTCGGGAAATCGAGTTCATTGCGCAGAGTCTGCAATTGATTCACGGAGGCCGGATTCCGGAAATTCGCACCCGGCCACTGCTTTCGACGTTAGCAGCCTTGGAACGAGCCGCGGTGTTGTCCACCGACCAAGCTCGCCGGCTGGCTGTGCATTATGGTCTTGAGCGTCGCGTCGAGCATGCGCTACAGGCCATGCAGGATAAACAAACCCAGTCGCTGCCGAGCGAACCGGTGCCGCGGGCACAGCTGGCACTCCTGTCGGGATTTGCGGATTGGGAGACGCTGCAAGCGCATCTCGCTGAGGCGCAGCGTGAGGTTGCCGCGCTGTTCAACGATCTGATTGCCGAGCCTCTGGCGACATCAGGCGACGATGCCTCGCGTGATAAAGAGGTGGCGTCAGGCCTGTCGTTTTCCGGCCTCAGTCAAATGAGCTTGGTGGAGCTGGGGTACCAGCATGCTGAAGAGAGCTGGGCCGCCGTGGCGGATTTTCTCGACAGCACATGGGTGGCAGCTCTGCAACCAGAGGGCCGCCGCCGGCTTGAGGCCTTTTTGCCGCTCTTGTGTGAGATGGCGGCCGCCACGCGGGAGCCCGACTCGGCGCTGACAAGGAGCCTGCCTTTTGTGCGCGCGGTCTGCCGTCGTAGCGCTTACCTCGTGCTACTTCAGGAAAACCCGCGCGCGCTGCAGCATCTACTGACTTTGGTAGTCTCTAGCATCTGGCTGTCGGAGCGCCTTGCGGCGCGCCCGGAGCTGGTGGATGAGCTTCTGCACGAGTCGACGCTGTATAGCGCGCCCAGTCGCGACGAGCTCCATGCCTTGGTCAGGCAGCAACTGTTGCGCATACCGGAAGAGGATCTGGAGGCGCAGATGAGCGCACTTAGCCGCATCAAGGATGGTGTGATTCTCCGTGTCGCCGCGAGCGAGCTGACCGGCACGCTGCCGATCATGAAAGTGAGCGATAACCTGACGTTTCTGGCGGAGGTCATGATCGAGCAGGCCCTGGCGGTGGCGCGCGCCGAGTTGGTGCAGCGTTACGGCGAGCCACAATCTGACAATGCTGGTTTTGCTGTCATTGCTTACGGCAAGCTCGGCGGGCTCGAACTCAGCTACGGTTCAGACCTTGATTTGGTATTTGTCTTCGACGGTGCAGACGGAGAGACCGCTGGCCCGAAGGTGATCGACAACACCCGTTTTTACACGCGGCTTGCGCAACGTGTCGTGCATGTCTTGTCGGCACAGACCTACGCGGGGAGGCTCTACGAGGTCGATCTGCGTCTGCGCCCGGACGGAGACTCGGGTCTGGTGGCCACAACATTACCTGCACTGCGTCGATACCAACTCGAGTCTGCCTGGGTATGGGAGCATCAGGCGCTGGTGCGCACGCGGGTGGTGGCGGGCGATCTGGCACTGAAGACGTCGTTGGAGGCGTTGCGCAGAGAGGTGCTGGCCATGCCGAGAGAGCAATCTGAGCTGGCCTCAGCTGTTTGTGACATGCGCGACAAGATGCGAGCAGAGCACACAGCGTCGTCGAACCGGCGCGAGCGCTTTGATCTCAAGCGCGATCCCGGTGGTATTGTCGATATTGAATTTGTGGTGCAATACCTCGTGCTGGCGCATGCCGGCGAGCACGCTGAACTCACAGTATGGTCTGACGTGATTCGTCTGCTTGAGGCGCTCGAGCAGACCGGGCTCGTAGCGGCTACTGAGGCCAAGATGCTGTCGCAGGCGTATCTCGACTATCGCAGCGCGACACACTCTCTGGGACTACAGGGGCGTGCTGCCGAGACCGATACCGCTGAATTTGAAGCCCAGCGCCAGCAGGTAAAACAGATTACAGAGGCCTTATTACCCGGATTGCAGGCAGGGTAGAATCCGCCCCCGGCGCGCCGATGGCTCATACTGTCGCTGCAAACCCACGGACACAGCACAAACAGACCAGCATAAAGAGAAAGGAAACGACATGGACCTCTCAAAACTCACCGGCCACATCTGGCTCGATGGCGAAATGGTGCCTTGGCAGGAAGCGCGGGTTCATGTGCTGACCCATACCTTTCACTATGGTCTGGGTGTATTTGAGGGTGTTCGCGCGTACAAGACCCCCGAGGGGACGTCGATTTTCCGTCTCAAGGAGCACACCGACCGATTGTTCCGTTCTGCGCATATTCTGCGCATGGACATGCCCTACGACAAAGAGACCCTGAGCGCAGCGCAACGTGAAGTCGTCAGGGCAAACGGTCTGGATGAGGCGTACATCCGCCCCATGTGTTTTCTGGGTTCTGAGGGGATGGGCCTGCGTGCCGACAACCTCAAGACCCATGTCATGGTGGCGTCATGGGCGTGGCCTTCCTATATGGACCCTGAGGCGCGAGACCGCGGCATTCGCGTCGCGACGTCAAGTTACACCCGCCACCACGTCAACATCACAATGTGTAAAGCGAAGGCCAACGGCAACTACATCAACTCGATTCTGGCACTCAGAGAGGCCATGGACGCGGGCTTCGAGGAGGCCCTGCTGCTCGATAACGAGGGCTATGTTGCAGAAGGCAGTGGCGAAAACTTTTTCCTCGTCCGTGCCGGCATCCTCTATACGCCCGAGCTGACCTCTTG
>JAAEZV010000239.1 GCA_018222695.1 Gammaproteobacteria bacterium | reverse complement strand
CGCCCAATCACCACCGAACCCGGCAAGAGCACGACCTCGGTCAGGTTCGTACCGAGCAGGCCTTCATCGATGGCAAACGAACGCAGTCCGTGGAAGCGCTCAAGAATGCCCACCTTTGAAACATCGCCGGAAAAAATGAGTCGGTCCCCTGCCTCCAGCTGCTCATCGGGCGATACGGGGGTGAGCAGCCGCCCTTGACGCGCAATCTCCACCAAAAACAGCTCGCCGAGATCGCGCAGTCCGTTGGCCTTGACCGATTTGCCAATCATGCGGGAATCATCAGCCACCACCATTTCGACCAGAAACTCATTGACGGGCGCCCCATCCCTCGTCGCCCTGGGCAACACTCTGGCCATCACCAGCATTGCCGCTAGCCCCGCCAGCGCCGCCGGCAAGGCAACCGGAAGAAATGCAAAGAAAGGAATGCCCTCCCCGGTAATGTCCTCGAGAAAACTGCTGACAATCAGGTTGGTCGATGTCCCGATCAGTGTCAGCGTGCCACCCAGAATGGCCGCATACGAAATTGGCAACAGAATCTGACTGGCGGCGTGATGGGGGTTTTTACGCAGCGTGCCGGCGAGGGTCGCGACCACCGCCGTGTTGTTCACAAAGGCGGAAAACAGCATTGTCATACCAGAGAGACTGAGCAGAGTGCGAGGCAAAGAGCCTTTCACCGCACGGCTGGAAATCGCCAGCAACCAAGGCAGACGCTCGAGGCCCACCGACACCATGAGCAGAAGTAATAGCGTGACTAAGCCTTCGTTGGTCGCCTTAGTCATCACCGTTTGCATGTTGATCGTCCCCACCAACACACAGGCAGCCATCGCCACCGTGAACAAAAGTGCGGGGGCGAGACGGCTGAAGATCAGGGCAATGATCAGGGTCGCCACAATGAGGGCAATCAGCAATGACTCCATAGATTTTGTCGCATGCAGAACCAGCGAACAGAATACGCGCTCTTTAGATGACACAAAAACCCCGAAATCTGGTTATCCTCCCGCTTCGCCGATAAGCTTTACCCCCATATGGGCGAGAGCGATTTGCCGCGCAGCGTCGGCCATAACCTATTTTTTTAAAACTGACTGAGGAATCAAAGATGCTTGCCTATACGACCCTTGGCGTTTCAGATTTCGAGCGTGCAAAGTCCTTTTATGAGGCGCTGTTGGCTGTGATCGGCGCGCAGTATGTGCTGGGCAATGAGCGGATTGCGCTGTATGGCCATGACGTGACCAACCCCATGCTGGCGGTGTGCATCCCCTACGACGAGGGCGAACCGAGCGCGGGTAACGGCACAATGGTCGCTATCCGTGCAGGCGGTCCTGCAGAGTGTGACGCCATGTACGAGAAAGCCATCGAGCTGGGCGCGACTTGTGACGGCCCACCCGGAGAGCGTATGCCGGGCTTTTTCTATGGCGGCTATGTACGTGACCCCGACGGGAACAAACTGTGCTTTTGCCAGATCGGTCCTCAGTAATCTCTTTAAAACCCATTTTGTTTCACTGATTCATTCCCATCATTGGAGGCTGGCAATGCGTCTCTCCCCCTTACTGAAAAAGTTTGTGCTCTGCATCAGCATATGCGGCAGCATCGAGGCTTGGTCCCACGCCAAAACCGACCTGATCACAGTGGTCAATGGCGACCAGATCACCGGGGCTGTGAATGCGATGACTGCGGGAAAGCTGTCGGTCAGCACCAGCTATGCAGGCACGGTTAATATCAAGTGGCGGGAAATCAAGCAGATTGAAAGTCGCTATCTGTACGAGATCAGGCTCGATGACGGCGAACGTATTTATGGACGCTTTATCACTAATACCATCGAGAACCAGCTCACCCTGCGGGTCTCAGGCACAAACAGACAGGTGGAGATTGATGACATCGTGGAGGTGCGATCGATTGAGGAAGAGCTGTCAGACAAACTCGATTTACAACTGAGCAGTACCATTACCGCAGACCCCAACAACAAGCAGCTGGTGCTGTATGCGGCCGGCACCTACGACGTACGAGGCGGGAGAACCAACTTTTCAGCCAGGGTAGACGACACGCGATCCACCCCCCAAGGCGAAACCGCTACTAGCAGTAATTCCTCGTTCGTGCAGGTCAGCAGAGAATTCTGGCGCGAGCGAGGCACGGCTCAATCCTATCGCGTGTTGAATGCTCGCTATGACACTAACGATGAATTGAACATCGACCATCGTGGTTCACTGGGCGTGGGTGTGGGCCGTTACCTCATCAATGACCTGGGACATGAATTAGCGGTCCAAGCGGGGATTCAAGGCACGCAGGAGTGGAGAGGCAGCTGTGACGAACAAGTTACAAACAACGTCAGCACTATTGCGCTGACCGATGACGAGCCGGTCGGCGAAGACGAGGACAGTCCGAGAAAATCGCTAGAGCGGTGTGCCGACGCCGAACTGTTTTTCAACCTCAAATGGCACCTATACAGCTTTCAAAAGCGTGACATGGATATTTACATCACGGGTAATACTTACCCCTCACTGTCTGACTGGGGGCGCGTCCGCGGCGACTTGAATGTGATCATCAATTGGGAGTTGTTCAATAATTTTTACTGGACGGTCAATGCGCGAACCGACATCGATAACGCGGGTGATCGAGAAGACGACACCTATGGCAATAGTGACTACACGCTGTCTACCGGCATCTCGTGGAAGTATTGAGAAAGCGGCTGGGGTAGCAAATCGAGGGTGAGTCGCTTGAACTAGCTGGCGTCGCTCTGCCCTGCAGGCAAATGCACGTCGCGCTGCGGGAACGGAATGGTAATGCCCTCGGCGTCGAAGCGCTGCTTGACCGCCTTATTGAGCGCCCACAGCGTCTCCCAGAACTCTTCAGTCTTCACGTAGGCCCGAACCAGAAAATCGATCGAGGAATCGCTGAAATGCTTCACTCGGACGATCGGCTCAGGCGTGGTCAGGAAGCGTTCATCTCCTGCAATCAAGTCCTCAAGCACTTTTTGCACGTGATCCAGATCCTCGCTGTAACTGACGCTGTAAATCACGTCAGTGCGCCGCAAGTGCTGCCCGGTGAAATTGAGAATCACGCCACCCCAAATCTTGCTGTTGGGAATGATGAGAACACGGTTATCAATCGTCACAACGGTTGTATTCACGAGGTTCATTTTTTGCACTGTGCCTTCTACCTCAGCCGCCGAGATGAAGTCGCCGGTATCAAATGGCCGGTAAGCGAGAATCATGGCGCCCGCGGCGAAGTTGCTCAACGTGTCTTGCAGGGCAAAACCGACTATGAATCCCACCACGCCCAGACCGGCAATCATCGGCGTGACCGATACCCCCACCTGCGACAACGCGACCAGCACCCCCACCAGAAACACGACAGTACCCGCCATTGAGATCAGCATTTCTTTCAAAAGCTGGGAAATCGATTGATCAGAGTGCCTGAGCGCGCGCTCGGTGACGCGGCGTGCCATACGCGCCAGCCAGCGCGCCGCGATCAAAATCGCGACAAACAGAAATACCGACAGCAGCGTGCCGAGGCCCTGTGTAGCAAACCAGTCCTTAAATTTGGCGGTCGCCTCAGCATAGAGCACGCTGGCGATGTCTGTATCGACC
>JAAEZV010000238.1 GCA_018222695.1 Gammaproteobacteria bacterium | reverse complement strand
CCCGCCGGGGGGAAGTTTGGTAAAGCGTCAGCGACATGCTAGCCACATACAGCGCCGCCGTAACTGTGTACCGCCAGACACCTCATTACAGGAGCCCAGGCATCCGTGCGACACTCAGCTGGTTTCCGGACGAGGGAGTCCAGGATAATTCCAACGCACCACCCGCCAGTAACTTCAGACGGTGATCAGGTAATGCTGGCAGCATCTCCAAGATCGTTCGGCAAGTCGCCTCAAAAGGGAAGCCAATGGGGCCCGCACAGATCTCCATCGCGTCGGAGGGAGTCGTATCCGCCAAATGAGCCAGTACGGACAACTCGCGAAGGATTGCCTCGGCCATCGTGATCTGAAAGGTCTGCTCGTTGAGCGTGATGATCTCCGTGCCCAGGTGGAGCACCCCCAGCATGCCGGCAAAACCGATGGCAGCGGCGATAAGGTAGTCAAATAGCACTGCCGAGCTCTGGCGCTGCAGTTTCGATCCAGACACCGGTGTCGCTGACCCCCAGCGTTGGCATATCGGGTTTTATTGGCACCAGCCGCAACCGGTAACCCTCATCCTGAATCACGACCTCGAGGCGGTAGTGTGCAGCAACCGTCTCAGAGAGCACATTAAGCGCGGGTAGTTCCGCTGCGGTAGCCGGGTGGGTATCGCGCAGCAAGTACTCACGCTGTTTGAGATCAAGCCGCTGCAAGACGAGCTTCGCCTCGTCCACCACAGCCTGGTTCTGCTGCGCTCGCCAGCTGGGCAAAGCCATAGCGCCAAGAAGTGCAACCATGGCCAAGACCACCAGCATTTCAATCAGGGAAAAAGCGCCCGCAGCGGGTAATCGAGTGATACTCATGCTGACTTGCCCTTGGGTAGCAATCAGCCCGCAGTCTCTCCTGTCTTGATGGACGCCCACAGATCACCGGTCAGTGCCGATGATCTGTGGTCCCGTCATGAGAATTCGCCGTCAGGCGGCCTCTGACACCGCTGCGCCTTTGGCAAATGCCAATTCGCCGCGGTTCAATGACACCTCAATGCTGTCGCCGGGCGCGAAATCTCCAGCAAGCAACGCCTCAGCCAGCGGATTTTCAATCAACCTTTGAATGGCGCGCTTCAGCGGGCGGGCGCCGTAAACAGGGTCAAAGCCCTGATCGGCCAAATGCGCCATCACTTCATCACTCACCGACAGTGTCAGCGAGCGATCTGCTAATCGGGCGCTCACCGCCTCCAGCTGCAACGCCGCAATGTTGGCGATGTGCGACTGCTCGAGCGCGTGAAACACCACCGATTCATCGATTCGGTTGAGGAACTCAGGCCTGAAGTGGGTCGCCACATCCGCCATCACTTTGGCCTGAATGGTGGCTTTGAGCGCGCCTCTATCCGCAGTGGCATCATTTTCCTCGAGGGCTTCCCGAATATGGACTGCGCCGAGGTTCGACGTCATCACCACCACCGTGTTGCGGAAATCCACCGTTCTGCCCTGACCGTCGGTCAATCGCCCATCTTCCAAAACCTGCAGCAGAATGTTGAAGACATCGGGGTGGGCCTTCTCGACTTCATCCAGTAGCAGTAATGAGTAGGGTCTGCGACGCACCGCCTCGGTGAGATACCCACCCTCCTCGTAGCCCACGTAGCCGGGAGGCGCGCCAATCAGCCGTGCCACAGAGTGCTGCTCCATGAACTCCGACATATCGATACGGACCATGGCCTGTTCGCTGTCGAACAAATAGTCTGCCAGCGCCTTACACAGTTCAGTTTTGCCCACACCGGTTGGACCCAAGAATAGAAACGAGCCATTGGGCCGCTGTGGATCTGCCAGCCCGGCTCGAGCGCGCCGCACCGCATTGGAGACGGCCACAACGGCTTCATCTTGCCCCACGACACGCTGATGCAGCGTCTCTTCCATGCGCAGTAACCTCTCACGGTCGCCTTCCAACATCTTGGAAATTGGAATACCGGTCCACTTTGACACCACTTCAGCGATCTCTTCTTCTGTCACACGCGAACGCAGCAAAGTAGGCTCAGGCAGGTCCTCCGCAGAAGCCGCCTGCAATCGCCGCTCAAGGTCAGGTAATAAGCCATGCTGTATTTCCGACATTCTGGTCAGATCCCCCGCCCGCCGCGCAACCTCTAAATCCAGCTTGGCCTGCTCAATGTCACTTTTAATCTGCGTCGCGCCCTGCACCGCCGCTTTTTCGGCCAGCCAGACCTCCTCAAGGTCCGCGTACTCGCGCTCGATCCCCGCGATCTGCTCGTCGAGCTGGGCCATCTCTTTTTCCGCCGCCGCAGACTCTTCCTTTTTCACCGCCTCGCGCTCAATCTTCAGCTGAATCAAGCGGCGCTCGAGGCGGTCCATGGCCTCGGGCTTGGAATCAATTTCCATTCTGATCCGACTGCCTGCCTCATCGATCAAGTCGATGGCTTTGTCAGGCAGCTGCCTATCAGTGATATAGCGCTGGCTGAGTTTTGCCGCGGCGATAATGGCGCTGTCGGTAATATCGACGCTGTGATGCACCTCGTAGCGCTCCTTGAGGCCGCGCAGAATAGCGATGGTGTCCTCCTCGCTGGGCTCGTCCACCAGCACCTTCTGGAAGCGTCGCTCCAGCGCCGCGTCTTTTTCCACATACTGGCGATATTCGTTCAGGGTGGTGGCACCGACACAGTGCAGCTCACCGCGCGCCAGCGCGGGTTTGAGCATATTGCCCGCGTCCATTGAACCTTCGGCCTTGCCCGCCCCGACCATGGTGTGCAGCTCGTCCACGAACAGGATGATGCGTCCCTCTTCCTTTGACAGCGCCTTGAGCACGGCCTTGAGCCGCTCCTCAAAATCACCGCGGAACTTGGCACCGGCCAACAGGGCTCCCAGATCCAACGCCAGAATGCGCTTGTCCTTGAGGCCCTCTGGCACCTCCCCATTGACCACGCGCTGGGCCAACCCTTCAACGATGGCGGTCTTGCCCACGCCGGGCTCGCCAATCAGCACGGGATTATTCTTGGTCCGTCGCTGCAACACCTGAATCGTTCGGCGAATCTCGTCATCTCGACCAATCACAGGGTCCAGCTCACCGGCTGCGGCACGCTCGGTTAGATCAACCGTATATTTTTCGAGCGCTTGGCGCGTCTCTTCCGACTCTGCCGACTGCACCGCCTCACCACCGCGCGCCGATTCGATAGCCTTTCGAAGCGTTTGAGCGGTCACACCGGCCTCGCTCAATAACGACGCCGTCGACTTTGACTCCAGCATTGCCAGCAATATGGCATCGGTCGACAGGTAGGTGTCGCCGGCCTGTTGGGACAACTTGTCTGCCCGATTCAGCAGCCGCTGTGTTTCCTGACTGACGTGAACGTCTTCACTGCCCGAAACCGTCGCCATCGCACCCAGTGCGTTATCCACCGAGGCCAGCAGTGGTTGCACCGTGGCGCCCGCCGCCAATAGCAACCCACGCGCGGCGGAGCCCGCAGGGTCCATCATGGCTTTCAATAGGTGAAGTGGTTCGATGAAAGGGTGCTCCCGGCCAATGGCGAGGGACTGTGCCTCTCCTAAGGCCGCCTGTAACGAATGTGTCAGCTTGTCCATGCGCATCGCTCTCTCCTTGACCCCGCTTTGCGGGT
>JAAEZV010000237.1 GCA_018222695.1 Gammaproteobacteria bacterium | reverse complement strand
GGGCGTTGCTGGGCGCGGAGCAATAAGGCTGTGACGGCAGGCACTGACCTGACGGCGCTCAATACGCTGCAACTCCATGCGACGGCGCAGCACTTGGTGACTGTCATCTCCGTAGATCAGCTACAGGCAGAGATCGCCGCCTTGGAAGAGGGCGCGGTGCCCCATGTGCTGGGTGGGGGCAGTAATGTGATTCTCTGCGATCACTTACCCGGAACGACGCTGCTGATGGCCATAAAGGGCCGCGAGGTACTCAGCGAAGACGGTACGCAAGTGGCTATCAGGGTCGGCGCCGGAGAGTGCTGGCATGATTTTGTCGTGTGGTGTCATCACCAGGGTTTTCATGGCCTCGCCAACCTTGCGCTGATTCCTGGATCGGTAGGCGGCGCGCCCATTCAGAATATTGGTGCCTACGGTGTCGAAGTGGCGGAGCGCATCGAGGCCGTCCATGTGGTTCACCGGCATACCGGTGAGCGCGCCTGTTTATCTCGCGATGACTGCGAATTTCGCTACCGTGACAGCCTGTTTAAGCACTCGGCAGGGGTGCAGTGGATCATTACCGAGGTCGATTTTGTGTTGGATCGTGAGGCTGTGGTCGAGGCGAACTACCCCTCTTTGCGAGCGCGGCTCAGTGAGGCGGAGCTCACCCATGATGCGGTGCTGGCGGCGGTGATCAGCATTCGACGCGAGCGATTGCCTGACCCGGTGATTACGCCCAATGTCGGCAGTTTTTTTAAAAATCCGGTCATTTCGCAGCAAGATATCGACATTTTGCGGCAAAACTTCCCCGAGATACCTGTCTATCCCGCTTCGGGCGATGCGGTGAAAATCTCTGCTGCGTGGCTCATTGATCAATTGGGCTGGCGGGGAGAGGAGCGCGATGGCGTGAAAGTCTCGGGTGACCACGCGCTGGTATTGGAGGGTTGCGGTGCGCGATCGGCGGCGCCCTGGCTGGCGCTGGCAGAGGATATCGCCGCCAGTGTGAAAGAGGCCTACGACGTGTCGCTGGAGCTTGAGCCGCGTGTTATCGGTGCTACAGAATAAGCGCTACCGGCATGACTGATTTCGACGCAGAATCCTATCTCGCGCAGCTGACCACTCGACCCGGTGTGTATCAGATGTTCGATGATTCCGGCGAGCTGCTCTACGTCGGTAAAGCCAAGAACCTCAAGAATCGCGTGACCAGTTACTTCCGCGCCTCGGGCCTTTCTGCCAAAACGATGGCGTTGGTGGCGCGCATTGCCAACATTGAAGTGACGGTGACCACCACCGAGCGTGATGCACTGCTGCTAGAGCACAACCTGATCAAGCAATACCGGCCGCCTTACAACATTTTATTGAAGGACGATAAGTCCTACCCGTATATCTACCTCTCATCAGAGGATCGGTGGCCGCGGCTCAGTTTTCACCGCGGCACCAAGCGGCGGAAGGGGGAGTACTTCGGCCCTTACCCCAGCGCAGGCGCGGTGCGCTCAACGCTGCATTTGATGCAGAAGGTGTTCAAGGTCAGGCAGTGCCGCGACAGCTATTTCCGCAACCGTTCCCGTCCCTGCCTGCAGTACCAGATCGGACGCTGTTCCGGGCCCTGCGTTGGTCTGGTGTCAGACGAGGAGTATCAGGAGCAGCTCGACAAGACGGTGCTCTTTTTGAATGGTCGCTCCCAAGATCTTCTGACACGACTGGCCGATGACATGGAGTCGGCGGCGGCTGAGCTCGAGTATGAGAAGGCGGCCGACATTCGTGACCAGATCAGCCAGCTGCAGAACGTACAGGCCACCCAGAATATCGAGGGCACCCGCGGTGATCTGGACTTGATGGCGGTATTCACCGAGCACGGCCATGCCTGCGTACAGGTATTGTTTGTTCGGGAGGCAAGGGTTCTCGGCAGCCGCAGTTATTACCCACAGATTCGCCTCGATGAGGCCCCTGAGGCTATTCTCGAGGCCTTTTTGCCCCAGTTTTATCTCTCGGGTCAGCAGCAGATTCCCCAGGAAATCGTGACCAGTCACGCGATGGCAGACGGCGCGCTCCTCGAAGAAGCGTTGGGTGCAGAGTCGGGGCGTAAGGTAGTCATCAAAGATAAGGTCCGTGATGCGCGCTCGCGCTGGCTCCAGATGGCGGAGCAAAACGCCCAAAACAATCTACGTTCTTTCTTGGCCGGTAAGCAGACCATGGCAGGCCGGTTGGAATCGCTGCGTCGCGCGTTGGAGCTTGAGAATATTCCGACCCGCATGGAGTGTTTTGATATCAGCCACAGCTCAGGGGAAGCCACGGTAGCTTCCTGTGTGGTGTTTGATGCGAATGGCGCGCGTAAGTCCGACTATCGCAAGTTCAACATCAAAGACATTGCCGCCGGCGACGACTACGCCGCCATGCAGCAGGCATTGGAGCGACGCTACAAGCGACTCGCCAACGGTGAAGGGCAACTGCCGGATATTTTGTTTATCGACGGCGGCAAGGGGCAGGTGAGTCAGGCACGGCAGGTGCTGGCTACCTACGATATCTCCAGTGTCAAAGTCGTCGGCGTGGCCAAAGGTACCACTCGTAAAGCGGGGTTCGAGACCTTGGTCGATGCCGATTCTGGCGCAGAGATGCGACTCAGGGGCGATCATCCCGGGCTGCACTTGATCCAGCAGATTCGTGACGAGGCGCATCGCTTTGCGATCAGCGGTCACCGCGGGCAGCGGGCGAAGGCGCGCAAGCAGTCGCTGTTGGAGGACATTCCCGGTGTCGGAGCCAAGCGTCGCCGTGAGCTACTCCGTCATTTTGGTAGCGCAAAGGCCATCGAAAACGCCAGCGTTGAGGAACTCTCCAAAATTAAAGGCATCAGTGACGCCGTTGCACGAACGATCTACGATCATTTGCATACGGTGAACGACTGAGCACAGCCCCCCTTGGCTGTGTCAGAATCAGGTACTCAGACGGGAGCCAAGCCTTGCCTCAAAACTTGCCCAATTTGCTAACCGGACTGCGGATCGTGGCGATCCCGCTGATGGTGCTGTGCTATTACCTGCCGCAGCCCATTTCAACTGTGGGCGCTGCTGTCGTCTTTATTGTGGCGGCGGTCACGGATTGGTTTGACGGCTGGGTGGCGCGGCGAATGGACCAGACCTCGCAGTTCGGTGCGTTTCTTGACCCCGTGGCCGACAAGCTGCTGGTGACGGTAGCGCTCATTCTGCTCATGCATCGCATGGACAATATCTTTATCACGTTGGCCGGGATGGTAGTGATTGGTCGCGAGATCGTGATCAGCGCGCTGCGAGAGTGGATGGCGCAGTTGGGTAAGCGCGCCTCGGTGGCGGTGAGCGGTATTGCCAAGGTGAAGACGGGCGTGCAGATGACGGCGATTCCTATCCTCATTTGGTATCCCTCTTGGCCGGCAATTGAGGAGATTCGTCTGCTGGGCTTGTTCTTGCTCGCGTTGGCCGTGATCCTGACGCTGTGGTCCATGGTTCTGTATTTCAGGGCGTTTTTGACCACCCTCGAGGAAGAAGCTGAATCGGCCGACAGTTGACGCCGACCGCCGCGCGTCTAGAATCACAACTATGCGGGAATAGCTCAGTTGGTAGAGCGCAACCTTGCCAAGGTTGAGGTCGCGAGT
>JAAEZV010000236.1 GCA_018222695.1 Gammaproteobacteria bacterium | reverse complement strand
TACTGGACGTTGCTGGTCGTGATCTCGGCGCTGATGGGATTGCTGATTGCGCCCCGGGCCTCAAAACGTTGGGGTAAGAAAGGAGCGGCGCTGCGGCTCGGTGTTCTGGCGTTTACGGTGCAACCGTTACCGGTGCTCTTCAGGCTAATGGGCTGGATGCCTGAGAACGGGGATCCGCTTTTGTTCCCCATCCTCGCTACCGTTAACACGATTGATCTCGGTCTCATCATCGCCATGCAGGCGATTTTCTTTTCGATGCTGGCGGATCTGGTGGAGCACTCCGAGGTGAAAACCGGCCGGCGCAACGAGGGCGTCTTTTTCTCGGCGCTGACGTTTATTCGCAAAACCACGCAGGGCATCGGCGCGTTCGTCGCGGGTCTCATTCTGCAGGCGGTGGCCTTTCCCCAGGGTGCGGCCCCCGCCGAGGTGCCGACCGAATCGGTGCTGCAGTTGGGCACTCTGCTCGTGCCCTCCCAATGGGTCTTGTGGGGGGTCATGCTGGTGGCGTTGGCATACTACCGATTAGATCGCGCGCAGCATCAGTCCAACCTAATTGCCATTCAGTCGCGAGATAGCCGTTCCGTCTAGGCATCGCCGCTCATCAGCGCGACGTGGGCCAAATCCGTTTGGGTGACAACCTGTGTCATGGCATACTGACTGCCAATAGAGAGTGACACCAAGTGAGGAGCCAGCATGGCGCTGAACATCGTTCCATCTTCTGATGGTCGTCGGCAGCGCAGTGAGCGTAGCCAGACTGCGATCATCGAAGCTGCATTGTCGCTCATGGACGAAGGCACGCTGGTGCCCACCGCGCAGCAGATTGCTGACCGGGCCGGTGTGGGGATCCGCTCTTTTTTCCGGCACTTCGCCGATATGGATACACTCTGGGCCTTCGCCGATGACATGCTGATTTCGTCCTACGAGGCATTGTTTGAGGTGGAGGATCGGACAGGCGCTTTGTCTGACCGCGTTGCGCGGGCGATCGATCTCTACGGTAGTGCGTTCGACAAGTTGCGCCCGATTATTCTGTGCACTCACGCGCAGCTGTGGCGCTCTCCCAAGCTCCGGGAAAATTATGGCTGGCATCAGAAGCGGCTGCGTAAGGAGCTCGAGCTGTGGTTGCCTGAGGTCGCAGCACTGCCCAGGGACCGACGCGAAGCGGTGCACGCGGTGGCTTCTTTCAGCATGTGGCATCGGCTGCGTGAGTTTCAAGGGCTATCGACCAAAACCAGCGCCGAGATCGTCTCATCGCTGGTGATGGATCTCATTGCCTCGCGCTAAGTTGAGGTAATTCCGTTGTCTGAGCAGTTCAAGGAGCAGGGTGGGGCGGCCACTATGGACCCCAGCCGTCTCATGCGCTGGTTGACTTCTCGAGTGATGACGCGACTGTCCCGGCCAGCGGCCGTGGTGGCGCGGCATCGGAAGGCGGAACAGGCGCGCGTCAAAGCCGGCACCGCTCATCGGGTTGAGTACTTTCATCAGGTGGATGAGGGCTACAGTTTTCTTGCCGCACAGATGCTGGAGCGGCTGGCGGCGCGCTACGATATTGAGTTGCACTGCCATTTGGTGCGCGGGCAGGAGGGCAAGAATGCCCCTGAGCCTGAATTACTCGCGCAACTCGCGCGCGTCGACTCACACCGGATCGCCCCGGGCTACGGGCTGACCTTTCCAGATCACCCCGAGGCGCTCAACCCAGACCTTGTGCAGACCGCGACTGAGATACTCGCCGCACAGTCCAACGCAGATTTTCACAGGGTAGCCGCGAGTGTCAGTGAAGCACTGTGGCGTGATGATGCCGGCAGCCTGGCGCAGTTGGCAGCGGAGTTTGGCGCTGCATCGACTGAAGCCGCGGCCGCTGCGGTAGAGGCGGGGACCGCGAAGCGGCGCGAGCTCAAGCATTATTCTGGGGCCATGTTCTATTACGGGGCCGAGTGGTACTGGGGTGTTGATCGGCTCTATCACCTCGAGCAGCGACTTGCTGCGCTGGGTGCTGATACTCAGCCGGGTGCGCCCTTGATTGCGCCGCGTCCGGATGTGGATCTTGCTGGCCACCGCGATACCGGGCAATACACGCTGGAGTTATATGCCTCTTTGCGTAGTCCCTACACAGCGATCATTTTTGATCGTGCTGTGGCCTTTGCCAAAGCCGCGGGCGTGACACTGAGTCTGCGGCCCGTGCTGCCCATGGTGATGCGCGGTGTTCCGGCGACACGTGAGAAAGGCATGTATATCTTTATGGATGCGGCACGGGAGGCGCGCGCCGCTGGTGTGCCCTACGGCCATTTCTACGACCCGATTGGCGACCCTGCGCGCCGATGCTACGCGCTGTATCCCTGGGCTGCGGCTCAAGGTAAAGGCGTTGAGCTTTGCTCCAGCTTCCTGCGCCATGCCTTTGTGCTGGGCGTGAACACCAACAATGATCGAGGCTTACGCAAGGTGGTCGAAGCCGCGGGCCTTGACTGGTCAGCGGCGCAGCCGCACCGCGAGGACAAGACCTGGGAAGCCCTGCTCGAGGACAACCGTCAGACCATGTATGCGGCTGGGCTGTGGGGTGTGCCGAGTTTCCGGCTACTGGATCCAGCGGATGAGCCGCTGCTCTCGACTTGGGGTCAGGACCGTCTGTGGCTGGTCGCCCGCACATTGCGCGATGCGCTGGTTGCGCGCGCTACCTGATCACAGCCGTCCTAATTGCATCTCTCACCTATTGGCAGTATAAATGCCAATAGATGGCTGGCGGAGTGCGTTGGTCACACTGGCGGGGTGCTATGCGCAAGATTCTGATCTCAGTGGCTGCGGTGTTGGCGGTGGGGGCCGGCGGGGCCTATCTGTACCCCAGTGCCGCGATCCTGACGGCGATCAAGGTGCGTACTTCTGTGTCGACGGCCCAGATTGGCCCACCCCGCGACATTGCCTGGCAACAAGGCCCTGCTGCGGCGAGCACGGCGCCGGCTGAACGCCCCCCCAATATTGTCGTCATCATGGCCGACGATCTCGGCTACAACGATATATCGACCTTTGGTGGCGGCGTGGCGGATGGACGTTTGCAGACGCCGCATATCGATGCGCTCGCGGCGCAGGGCGCGGTGTTCACCCAGTCCTATTCGGGTGCCTCAACCTGCGCGCCCTCTAGAGCCATGCTGATGACGGGGCGGTACCCCAGCCGAACCGGCTTTGCATACACACCCATGCCACCCTCCATGGGTCGCGCAGTGTCCATTGTCGCGGCGGACATGGATCGAGCATCGCCCGACATGTTGTACGACCCCGAGGCGGCGGCGACCAAGCCGCCGTATGAGCTTCAAGGCTTACCGCCCGAGGAAATCACCCTCGCAGAATCACTCAAGGCGCGTGGTTATCACACGGTGCACATCGGTAAATGGCACCTCGGACGTGAGAACGGCATGGCGGCCCACGAACAGGGCTTTGATGAAAGTTTGTTAATGGCGAGCGGCTTGTATCTGCCCGAAGATCATCCCGATGTGGTGAACGCCAAGCTCAGCTTTGATCCGATCGATCAATTTTTATGGTCAGCGCTCACCTACTCGAACTCTTATAACAGCGGCACAACCGATTTGTTTGAGCCGGGCGGTTACCTCACCGA
>JAAEZV010000235.1 GCA_018222695.1 Gammaproteobacteria bacterium | reverse complement strand
ATGCTCTGATGACAGTTGAGATCAAGGCGCCCGCTTTTCCGGAATCCGTTGCTGACGGTGTCGTCTCGGCGTGGCACAAAGGACCCGGAGACAGCGTTGCACGAGACGAGCTGCTAGTAGAAATCGAAACCGACAAGGTTGTGATGGAGGTCGTCGCACCGGAGCCCGGTGTGATCCAGGCGATTATGGTCGCGGAGGGCGAAACCATCACTAGTGAGGCCGTGTTGGCCACGTTAGCTGCCGGGGCTGTGAGCGCACCAACACCGTCAGCTAAAGCATCTGGATCGACTGAACATGCCCCAGACGCCGCCAGCGGCACTGCTGAATCGATCCCGATGGGCCCCGCAGTGAGAGCGTTGTTGGATGAGCATGGTCTCTCGCCGGAGGGTATCGCTGCGACGGGGAAGGGCGGGCGGCTGTTGAAAGAGGATGTGCTGTCACACCTGAAGCAGACACCTGAGCAGCCTGCGCCTCAGCCGTCTGCGCCATCCTCTCCGGCCGCATCTCCAGCGGCTGTTGATCTGAACGTAGATGGGCCTACCAGCGAGCGAATCGAGAAGCGGGTCCCGATGACGCGGATGCGCGCACGCATTGCGGAGCGACTATTGGGTGCTACGCAGCAAACCGCCATGCTGACGACATTCAACGAGGTCAACATGGCGCCATTGATGAAGTTGCGCCGGCAGTATCGTGATGAGTTTGAGTCCGTGCACAACGGCACGCGACTCGGCTTCATGGGGTTCTTTGTCAAGGCGGCCTGCGAGGCGTTAAAACGGTTCCCGGAGGTGAATGCGTCGATCGATGGGAACGACGTGGTCTACCACGGCTACCAGGATATCGGCGTGGCGGTCTCGGTTGACGAGGGGCTGGTGGTGCCGGTGCTGCGCGATGCCGATTTTATGAGTATTGCCGATGTCGAGGCCGCTATCGCCAGCTTTGGCAGTAAAGCCCGAGACAAAAAACTGACCATCGAGGAGATGACCGGTGGTACCTTCACGGTATCCAACGGGGGGGTCTTCGGCTCGTTACTGTCCACGCCCATCCTCAATCCACCGCAAACCGGCATTCTCGGCATGCACACGATTCAGGAGCGGCCCATCGCGGTGGATGGAGAAGTGGTCATACAGCCGATGATGTATCTCGCACTCTCCTATGACCATCGTTTGGTCGATGGCAAAACAGCCGTTCAATTTTTGGTCACGATTAAGGGCCTGATAGAGGATCCCGCGCGGATTCTTCTGCAAATTTGATAAAGGGGGTATACCTTGTCTAACCCATTCGATGTGATCGTTATTGGCTCGGGTCCCGCCGGGTATGTGTGTGCGATCCGCTGCGCACAGCTTGGACTGACAACCGCAGTAGTTGAACAAAATGTGAGCGAGCAGGCTCAGCCGTTACTGGGTGGCACCTGTCTGAACGTGGGTTGCATCCCCTCAAAAGCATTGCTGGACAGCTCCCATCGCTACGCACAGGCTGCGGGGCATCTCTCTGATCACGGTATCGGTGTGGACGGCGTCTCGCTCGATGTTGCCGGCATGATGGCGCGCAAGGACAAGATTGTGTCCCAGTTGACTGGTGGTGTTTCCGGTCTACTTAAGGCCAACGGCGTGTCGGTCATCACCGGTTCTGCGGTGCTCCTGGCGGGGCGGCAAGTCGAGGTCACAGACGCTTCGGGTGAGAAGAGTACCCATACCGCTGACAATATCGTGCTGGCCGCAGGGTCAGAGCCCGCTGCGATTCCGCCCGCGCCGGTAGACGGCGATCGGGTAGTCGATTCAACCGGAGCCTTGTGTTTCGAGGCAGTGCCTGAACGCTTAGGTGTGATCGGCGCGGGGGTGATCGGACTCGAGCTGGGGAGCGTCTGGGCGCCCCTGGGCGCCAACGTGATCATGCTGGAGGCGATGGATCAATTCCTGCCCAACATGGACGAACAGATTGCTACTGAATCCGCGAAGATCTTTGCCAAGCAGGGGCTGGATATCCGGCTCGGTGCCAGGGTTACTGATGTTGCTGTGAGCAGTGACGCTGTGTCGGTGACCTACACGCAAAACGATAGCAGCGAGACGGTAGAATTCGACCGACTCATCGTTGCCGTGGGCCGAACGCCGCGTACAGAAAAATTATTCGCAGCTGACTCTGGCGTGACGGTCGACGAGCGCGGCTTTGTGTTCGTCAATGACTACTGCGCGACTGAGGCGCCCGGTGTATGGGCGGTTGGGGACATCGTGCGAGGGCCTATGTTGGCGCACAAAGGCTCTGAAGAAGGTGTGATGGTGGCTGAGCGCATCCATGGCAAGGCCGCGCAACTCAATTACGACGTGATCCCCTCTATTATCTACACCCATCCGGAGGTCGCTGCGGTCGGCAAGACTGAGCAAGATCTCAAAGCTGAGGGTGTTGACTACAAGGTAGGATCATTTCCCTTTGCGGCAATCGGTCGGGCAATGGCCTCGGGCGAGACAGACGGTATGGTCAAGATTCTGTCTGATGCAGACTCAGACCAGATTTTGGGCGCTCACGTTGTGGGGCCTTCTGCGGCTGATCTTGTCCAGCAGATTGTCATCGCTATTGAGATGGCAGCCAGCACGGAGGATCTCCAGCTGATGGTCTTTGGCCATCCCACGATGTCTGAAGCGGTTCATGAGGCGGCTTTGGCGGTGGATGGCAGAGCCATTCATATGGTGAATCGCGCCAAGCGTTAACAAAGCAGTGATGTGGCTCCAGTTGCCCGATGCTGGAGCTGTGCGAGGTTAATCGGGCGTTACCCCGGGGGGAGTTATGAATTTGCATGAGTACCAGGGCAAAGCCCTGTTCGCGGACTACGGCTTGCCGGTGTCGACTGGCCACGCCGTCGACTCGGCAGAAGCGGCTGTGAAGGCGGCCAATGACATTGGCGGAGAGCGGTGGGTCGTAAAGGCTCAGGTCCATGCGGGCGGGCGCGGCAAGGCAGGCGGTGTGAAGCTTGTGGACAGCCCCGAGGCGGTGGGAGAGTTTGCGGCTCACTGGCTGGGTCAGCGCCTGGTGACCTATCAAACGGATGCGGCTGGTCAGCCAGTATCCCGGATTTTGGTCGAATCCTGCACCGATATCGCCGACGAGCTGTACCTAGGTGCAGTGGTCGATCGCGCCAGCAGGCGGATCGTTTTTATGGCGTCGACAGAGGGCGGTGTCGAGATTGAAAAAGTCGCCGAAGAGACACCCGAAAAAATACTCAAGGCGGAGATTGATCCTCTGGTCGGTGCCCAACCTTTTCAGGGACGGGACCTGGCATTCCGGCTCGGCCTAACCGGCGTTCAGGTTAAACAGTTCGTCACCATTTTCATGGGGCTGGCAAAACTGTTTGCCGACAAAGACCTGGCGCTGATCGAAGTGAACCCGCTGGTGATTACCGACGAAGGGAACCTCCATTGCCTCGATGCCAAGGTGGTTGTCGACTCTAACGCGCTATATCGTCAGCCTGAGCTTGAAGCGATGCACGATCCCTCTCAGGAAGACGAGCGGGAGGCCCACGCCGCACAGTGGGAGCTCAACTACGTGGCCCTCGATGGCTCCATTGGCTGCATGGTCAATGGCGCAGGATTGGCAATGGGCACTATGGACATCGTCAAAC
>JAAEZV010000234.1 GCA_018222695.1 Gammaproteobacteria bacterium | reverse complement strand
TGCTCGTGCGATGCCTGTATGTAAGCGGACTCGCTGCCCTTCAGGAACAGGGTGCGGCCCTGAAACGGCGCCGTCTCAGAAGGCGCCTCGCGCAGCTGGCCATAAGCGCTGGCCAAACCCGCCAAGTTGAAGCGCCACTGGAACACCTCACCGTCACCGCCGCGCTCGAGGCTCATCAGCAGATACCCCACTACGCCGGGATCGTCTATCACCTCGCCCAGCAGCGCCTCAGCTTCCGTTCTTGTTTGACAGCCTCGGGCAACCACCTGCTGCAGGGCGTCGAGGATCACTTGGTGGTGCTCGGCATACGTCACCGGCGCCATATCTGCCACCACCAACTTATCTACCCGCCCCGGCTCAGTCAGCGCCAGCTCCATCGCCACCTTGCCACCCAACGAGTGACCCAGAATGTGGGCCGCCATTAACTCGTGCTGATCCATCCAGTCACCCACTGCCGTGGCATAGGTCGCCAGAGAAGCTCTAGTGAGCCAGGGCGAGCGACCGTGATCGGGCAAATCCACGCAGTGCACACGAAAGTCCGTCTCGAGCGCCCGGGCCACACTGCGCAAGTTACCGCCCTGACCAAAAAGCCCATGCAGCAATATCAGATCAGGGCCCTGCCCCGAAGTCCGCGTGTAAAGGACATTGTTCATCTGCTCTGCTCCTTTGTTAGCATACGCGCTCGGCTCATTAGGAATAACACCATGCTTAACCGCGACCCCCACCTCGCCGTCTTTCGGCAAATTGCCAGCCCAATGCGCTCTTTGTGGCACTTAGTGGTCGCCGCGCTGGTGCTGACGGGGCTCGTCGCGTGCGGTTCCGCAACAGTGGGCGGGGGCTACAACCCGACCACGCCGACCAATGTCTTCGAAGAACGGTTATTTGACCAGCTCGACAGTAATGTCGTGGTGATCGCCAGCGTGAACCTCGGTGGGCCGTCGCGCAACTATTTGAAAAAGCGCGAGAGCTTTGTCGACGCGAGGGTACAGGAATATCTTGAAGACGCAGGGTACGAGGTTCGTGCCCAGCGCGAGTTCTCTCAGCGCTGGAACAATGCCGTACTGATCTATGGCGATCCTATCGACCCCACCACCGGCCGGGTCAATCAAAAGTCGTTTATCCAGATTGTGCAGGCAGTGCGTGACCAGCTGCGCGATCAAACCGACATCGGCAGCATTGTATTCACCGACATCATCGAGAAAGACGTCTACTACGAGCAGGGGCTCAACCGCGTGACGCGTTTTGATGGTGTTACACGAAAGCCCGCCGTTCAGGGCGCTGGCAGTGGCGTCACCGCGGAGTTTGATTGGTCTCGCCCCGTCGCAGCCGCCACCATGCGGATCGCGTGGTTCAACATGGAGCTCGAGCGCATCTTCTCAGGCGAGGGCGGTATGGATGTCACCGATGCGGTGGATACCCGCAGCGGCACCGCCTTTGTGCGTCGCCGCGATGTGCTGGAAAACGAAAATCACATCGACGAGGGTATTGCTATCGCCTTTCATCCGATCATTGCGATGAAAAAATGGCCGGGTAACCCCTGATCAGGCCAGTACCTCCAGCCCGCGCTCAATACACCACATTGCCGATAGCCCACCGAGCACATAAACGGGTATCGGTCTGAGCGCCCCAACCCGCTCGCCAATCAGGCGACCCCCGAGGGCCGCCAACAGAACAAGTAGCGCAATGAAGGCAAGCTGGCCCAGCTCGATCCCCACATTGAAGAACAGTAGCGCCAACGGCACGTTTGATTGCGGCAGGCCGGTTTCGGCCAGCGCACCGGCAAAGCCCATGCCGTGCAATAACCCGAATCCACCCGCCAACCACCAGGGTTGCCGCCACAAGGCGCCCGCCGACCTCCGAGCCAGCTCCACCGCCAGCACGTAAATTGACAAGGCGATCATGAACTCTACCAACGAGACCGGGTAGTCGAAGAGCCCAAGCGTCACCATGGCGAGGGTCACGCTGTGGCCCAGCGTAAACGCCGTGACGGTGTAAATGAGGCGCCGGTTCCAGCCCACCAGCAACAACAGCCCCATGACAAACAGAAGGTGATCGGGCCCTGCCCAGATATGTTCGGCGCCGAGCCAGGTGTAGTCGAGGGCCACCGTGCCGGCAGAGCCTTCTTGGGGCACCACAAAGTCAGGCTCGGCGGCGGTAAACACAGCCTGATGAAAAATATCGTCAGCCAGGGTGATGCGAAGCAGCGCAGAGGACTGGTTTTGCCCCAAGCCTGTCACCGACACAGTCTCCCCGACCAAGCCCATCGGACATTCAAGTTGAATCTGCTTGAGCTCTCCGGTGCCCTCCTGAATCCAGGGTGACCTTGAGGTGATCTCACAAGACTCGGGGAAGCGCGGCTCAATCGGCGTTGCGGAGACCTTTTGCAGCGGTGTTTTCCAGGTGGCGTTGAAGGCCGTTTCGGAAAGCTGCATCACTTCGAGTAACGAAGGCGCGAACCGGTGCGCGGCGGCGTCGGTCGCGATCAGCAAGCTACACAGTATCAGCCACACTCTCATGAGCGCCGCACCTCATATCCCGCCATCGCTCCCTCTACCCAATCGACAACGGCCTGCTCTTCTCCCTCGCGAACCAAATCCCGCTCGATGCGCACACTCACCTCGTCCAGCTCCAGCGTGCGCGACGGCTCGAACGCCTCGATATAGACATAGTGCTGCCCAAAGACCGACGACACGGGCCCAATCCATGTACCGGCCTGGACCTCAGTAGCGCTGACCTGCTCGGCGAACTCGGCACCGAACACGCGGGTCATCTGCTCAGGGCTCTGGCGCCGGAAGGCATAACCCGACAAAAACGGTGCGCCAAGTAATCGTGCCGCGTCAGGGCTCACTTTCTCGGTATTGACCTGTTCCATGAGCGCCGGCATCTCTGCCACGCGATCCGTCGAGAGAAACACATGTCTGAAGGTATACCGCGCGGGTTCGCGCCAGCTCTCGAGCTCTTGCTGATACCGTGTCGCTATCTCTTCAGCACTCGGCTCCGGGTTGGGTCGGGTGGCTACGATCAGTCGCTCCATGATCTGCACCAAGCGCCTGCGAATGACCTCATCGGTAAGGTGAAGCCGCAGCGCATAGCCCTGTTCTATCAGCTCGCGATCGCTGGCAGCGGTATCGGTGTCAAGAAAGCGCATATTGCGGATGATCCGCTGTTCGACGGCGGCGTCGCGGTACTGGAGATCACGATTGAGCGCCTCCCGAAACAGCAGCTCGTCGCGCAGTTCGGTGTCAACAAATCGCTCAAACAGGGCCGGACTGACACCATCGGGGGCAAAACGGGTGTAGTTCTCCACCATGGCGCTGAGCCGCTCAGGGTTGGGGGGACCCAACACCGGCTTTGGCTCTGGGAAAAGCCGCTGGCCAACGACGAACAACATCAGTCCCAGCAGCAAAAAATGCAGCCACGGTTTTCTCAACATGGTGCCAATGCGCTCCCCGAGTGAGGGCGCAATTTAAAAGTAGCTGACATGGGATTCAAGGGGCTCATCAGATAGCAGCTTACTCGGGCCCTCGCGGGTGCCAATGTAGAGGAACCCGATCACCTGATCACCGAAGTCACCCCCCAGCGCCTCGACAACATGAGGGTCGGTGGCATAGC
>JAAEZV010000233.1 GCA_018222695.1 Gammaproteobacteria bacterium | reverse complement strand
GTGAGTCGTAGCGCTCCAGCAGATGGGGTGTCGAAATCGCCATCAGGCCGTGGTGAGGCAGCAGATACCCTCGCTTTGCATGGATATCGCTTAAAGCGGCGAGGGGGTCGTAGTCGGTCATGGGTCATCTCCCTTTGCTACTGTGCTTGATAGCCGCTCTTCGTTGATTAACTGACACGCCCAACAGTCGGGCTACTGAGCCAACATAAAAGTTTTGACTGACTGTGGCCAGAAAATATGGCTAGTCGACGCGAAGCAGGCAATTGAGCCAGAGAGGGGGATGAAGATTAGAGGCTAACCAGGCGAGGAAGGATGGTAGCTACGGGTGGACTTGAACCACCGACCCCAGCATTATGAATGCTGTGCTCTAACCAGCTGAGCTACGTAGCCACATAAGGAAATCTGTGAGGCGCGCGATTCTGCAAAACTCCGTGATTGAAGTCAACCAGTCAGCCCTTTCAGCTCGTGAGAGCTGACTGGAACCGCTCGCTAACCAGATAGACAGGCCCCCATGAGTGACGAACAAAAAGACCCCTACGCCGGGTTACAGGACAGGCTTGCGAAGACGACTGACGAGGCGCGTGCCGAAACAGTCGCCAAGCGGCATGCCCGCGGGGGGCGCACGGCGCGAGAGAACCTCGCTGATCTCACCGATGGCGGGGCGGTTTCAGAGTACGGCCAGTTGGCGGTCGCGGCCCAGCGTACGCGGCGTGAGGGTGACGCGCTGTACGCAGAGACCGCCGCAGATGCCGTGATTACTGCGGTCGGTAACGTCAATGCTGATCTGTTTCCCGGTGAGCGCGGCCAAGCGGCGGTGATCATCAACGACTACAGCGTGTTGGCGGGCACCCAGGGGTATTTTCATCACCGCAAAATTGACCGGCTGTTGGAGATCGCTGAGCAGGATAACTTGCCCATTGTGATGTACACCGAGGGCGGCGGCGGCCGTCCGGGTGATACCGATGTGTTGGTGTCGATGGCGGGGCTGAATGTGCCCACCTTTCATCGCTGGGCGGCATTGGCAGGGCGGGTCCCGCGGATTGCGGTAAATCATGGTTATTGCTTTGCTGGCAACGCGGCGCTCTTTGGTGCTGCGGATCTGCGCATTGCCACCGAGGCGAGCTGCATTGGTATGGCGGGGCCGGCCATGATTGAGGGCGGTGGCCTCGGTAGCTGGAAGCCACAGGACATTGGTCCGGTCTCGGTGCATCGCGAAAACGGTGTGGTGGACATCGTGGTCGCTGATGAGGCTGAGGCGACCGAGGTCGCCAAACGAGTCCTTGCCTGTGTGCAGGGTTTGCTGCCGGATTGGCAGGCAGCCGATCAGTCAGAGCTGGCCGCGCTGATGCCCACTAACCGCCGCTATGCCTTCGACGTTCGCAAGATTATCCGGCACCTCTTTGATCTGGAGTCCTTCATCGAGACCCGGCCGGACATGGGGCGCGCGATTGTCACGGGGCTTGCGCGCATCGAGGGTCGAGCCGTTGCGGTACTCGCGAGTGATTGTCGTCATCTTGGTGGCGCGATTGATGGCGAGTCTGCCACCAAGGCGGCGGCCCTTTACCAGCTGGCAGAAAGATGGCGCCTGCCCGTGGTGTCTCTGATCGATACGCCTGGATTTATGGTGGGTCCTGAAAGCGAGGCAGAGGGTGCCCCGCGATTGATGTCAGATCTCTTTATTGCGGGCGCCACGCTCACACAGCCTATCGTCGCGATCTTTCTGCGCCGTGCCTACGGACTCGGCGCCATGGCCATGACCGGCGGCTCCTTTGAGGTGCCCCGTTATGCTGTGAGTTGGCCGCAGGGCGAGTTTGGTGCCATGGGTTTGGAGGGGGCTGTTCACCTGGGCTTTCGTCAGGAGCTCGCCGAGGCACCGGATGAGGGGGCCCGGCAGGCTTTATTTGATAAGTTGCTCGCCGAGATGTACGACAAGGGGCGTGCGGTAGAGGCCGCCAGCTATCTCGAGATTGACGCGGTGATTCAGCCTGAGGACACGCGGGCCGCGATTAGCCGCGCGCTGGTCTCAGGCTAGGTCAGACGTTGAACCGGAAGTGGATGACATCGCCATCCGCGACCACATATTCCTTGCCTTCAAGCCGCCAACGACCGGCATCCTTGGCACCCTGTTCACCCTGATGCGCCACGTAGTCTTCGAAGCCAATCACCTCGGCGCGTATAAACCCCTTCTGGAAATCGGTATGAATGACCGCGGCGGCCTCCGGCGCGGTGGAGCCCACGCGGATGGTCCAAGCTCGCACTTCATTGGGTCCTGCGGTGAAGTAGGTTTGTAGATTAAGTAAATCATAGCCCGCGCGAATGACCCGATTGAGCCCCGGCTCTTCCATGCCCATCTCGGCAAGGAAGTCGATTTTTTCTTCATCATCAAGCTCGATGATCTCGGATTCTAGCTTGTTGCAGATCACCACAACGCCTGCATTCTCTGCAGTGGCGTGAGCCCGGACAGCTTCCAGATGGGGGTTATTCTCGAAGCCATCCTCCGCTACGTTGGCGATATACATGGTCGGCTTGGTGGTTAACAGGTGTAGGGTTTTGACGCGCGCCCAGTCATTGTCATCAAGCGTCAGCGCCCGAACTGGCTGTGCCTCGTTCAGCTGCGGTAACAACTTGTCCTCGAGAAGCGCCTTGAGCGCGACCGCCTCCTTGTCACCGCTCTTGGCTGTGCGCACCACTTTGGCGAGCTGCTTCTCGCAGGATTCCAAATCTGCCAGCGCGAGCTCTGTGTTAATCGTCTCGATATCGGCCAGGGGATCAATCTTATTGGCGACGTGAATAACGTTGGGATCCTCGAAGCAACGCACGACATGGGCGATGGCATCGGTTTCGCGGATATTCGCCAGAAACTGATTGCCGAGACCTTCGCCCTTCGAGGCGCCCGCCACTAACCCGGCAATATCGACAAATTCCATGGTGGCGGGAATGTTCCGCTCGGGGTTCACGAGGTCGGAGATTTGCCCCTGCCTTGGATCCGGGATCGGCACAACGCCCGTGTTGGGTTCGATGGTGCAAAACGGGAAATTCTCGGCATCGATACCCGCTTGCGTGAGCGCGTTAAACAAAGTGGATTTACCCACGTTGGGTAAACCGACGATGCCACATTGAATTCCCATGCCAATTAATCCTCTTGAGATGGCTGGGCGGCATAGCTCTCGCTGTGGAGCGCCGTCATAGCCTTTACATCTTCGCCATCAAGCAATAATGGCAGCGCACTGATGGCTGCCTCAGCGCTGGCCTCGATGGCGATCTGGTCAGCGGCGGAGGCCTTGCTCAGTACCCAGCCAGATACCTTTTTGGCTGAGCCCGGGTGGCCGATGCCGATGCGCAATCGCCAGAAGTCGCGGTGGCCTCCCAGTGCGGGGATGATATCCCTGAGACCGTTATGCCCACCGTGGCCGCCGTCGTACTTGAATCTAGACTCGCCGGGTGGAATATCGAGCTCGTCGTGGGCGATCAGAATCGCATCGGGCTCGATGCGGTAGTAGCGCGCCATGGCGGCGACTGATCGACCACTTTCATTCATAAAAGTCTCGGGAATCAGCAGCCGCAGATCGTGTCCGGCGACGGTGCCGCGTGCTGACTCGCCCAGCGCGTTGCGGTCAGCGGCC
>JAAEZV010000232.1:2534-3624 GCA_018222695.1 Gammaproteobacteria bacterium | reverse complement strand
GCCGCCATCCAGGCTGGCATGGCAGACACGATCGTAGTCGCGATGGCCGATAGCCTACGGAGCTTCATGAGCCGTGAGCAGGCCATGGTGGTGCAGTCGAGCTCGGGGCACCCCCATTACGAGCAACCCTATGGGCCCACCGTGCCCGCTTACTACGCACTGATCGCCCGCGCCCACATGGACCAGTTTGGCACCACCGAAGCCCAATTTGCCGAGGCCGCGGTGTCTTGCCGGGCCTGGGCCAACCAGCATCCCAAGGCGCAGAAACGAGACCCCATCAGCGTAGAGGACGTCATGAACTCCCGTGCGATCGCTGACCCACTCAAGGTCTTGGATTGCTCGCTGGTTTCCGACGGCGGTGCGGCGGTCGTGATCACCCGTAAAGACCGGGCTAAAGACGGGCCTCATAAGCCCGTCACCCTGCTCGGCTATGGCGAAGGGCACGCCTACGAACACATCAGCCAAGCGAAAGATCTGACGACGTCAGCTGCGGCGCAATCGGGTCGCGCCGCTTACGCCGAGGCGGGGCTCACACCCGACGATATCGATCTTTTGCAACTCTACGACTGCTTTACCCCCGCCCTGCTCATTCAAATCGAGGATCTCGGCTTTTGCGGCAAGGGCGAAGGCGGCGCCTGGCTGGCCAGCGGCATCAGCAAACCCGGCGGCAGCAAACCCATGAATACCCACGGGGGCATGCTGTCTTATTGTCATCCCGGCAACCCCGGTGCGATGTTCGGCCTCACCGAGGCGATGACCCAGATGCGCGGTAACGCCTGTGAGCGGCAACTGCCCAACATGCGCACGGCACTGTGCCATGCACAAGGCGGCATTATGTCGAGCCACGCCACTATCATTCTGGGCGCGGAGGACTGACCGTGGCTAAGCCTGCACCGCGCCCCACTCCGACCGAGCAGCCTTTTTATGATGCCTGTGCAGCGGGCAAGCTGGCGCTACAGCGCTGCCAGCACTGTGGTCATGTCCTGTTTTATCCGCGCACCCACTGCGATGCCTGCCAGAGTGATCAGCTGGCGTGGGAAGACGCCAGCGGCGCCGGCACCATCGCCAGTTACACGGTGGTCCGCCGGGC
>JAAEZV010000232.1:0-2524 GCA_018222695.1 Gammaproteobacteria bacterium | reverse complement strand
GCCTTATGTGATCGCCCTAATCGACCTCGCCGAAGGTCCGCGGATGATGAGCCAGATCATCGACGCTGACCCCGACGCCTTAGCGGTCGGGCTGTCGGTCAAAGTGGACTTTGCAGCGTGGTCAGAAGACATCGCACTGCCGGTATTTCGTTTACACCCCGCACTGGATGGCGGGGGTGCTGGACCCTAGGCACTAACGGAGAGAGAACCATGAACAGCAAGATCATTCCCGTGGCCGTCATTAATCCCAATGCCCCCGCTGAAAGTCTCGAGGCCAAGCAGCCCAACATCGATAATGGCGCCGAGATCTACTGCACAGACGGCTATTTCAGCGCGGAGCACATGCAACGCGAGTGGGACAAGGTCTGGACCGAGAGCTGGCTGATTGCCGGGGTCAGCACCGACCTTCAAGCGTCGGGCGACTATTTTTTATTCCGGGTCCGCAGTGAATCGATCATCGTCACCCAAACCGAGGAAGGCGTAAAAGCCTTTTATAACGTGTGTCCACACCGCGGTGCTCGGCTACTCACCGAGGAGCGTGGCAACAAAAAAGTCTTTGTCTGCCCCTTCCACAGTTGGAGTTTTCGCAACAACGGGGAGCTGCGCACCATCACCGATGAGGAAACCTTTCAGGACCCCGTGATCTGTCACCGCCCCGGACTCACACCGGTAGCCTGCGAAGAGCACGCGGGGCTGATCTTCGTCAGCATGGCCGACAACCCACCCCCGCTTCAGGAGTCTATTGGTCTCCCAGAGGGCTACCTTGAGAACTACCAGATCGACCAGATGCGGGTGGTGCGGCATGTGCGAAGCGAATGGGGCTCGAACTGGAAAGTCGGCGTAGAAGCGTTTTACGAAAGCTATCACCTGCACGCCATCCATCCGGAAACCCGCGGCGTGATGGGCGATCTGAATGTGCAGTACGACTGCTACCCCAACGGCGCCAGCCGCATGATTGTGCCGCTGGGACAACCCAGCCCGCGGCAGGCGGACCAGACCACGGTCAACGAGGGCCTGCAGTGGATGTTGCAGGAAGCCGGCGTGGATCCCGGGGGTTTTACTGGCACGGCCGCCGATGTGCGCGCAGCGATTCAACAAGCCAAACGGGAGCGCTCTGATCGTCTGGGCTTGGGCTACGAGAGATTTTCTGACGGCCAACTCTCGGACAGCTGGGCGACGGGCATCTTTCCCAACGTGCAAATTGGCTGCCACCCCGAGGCCATCTTTTTGATGCGCTTCATTCCCCATGACACAGACCCCGAGCGGTTTTGGTACGACACCATGACACTCATGTTCCCGGTGGATGACCCCGACTACTGTCCGCCCGCGTGGATGGGGCTGCCCGAGGGTACAGATGTCACTGGCAGCGTCCGGCCCGAGACCGAGAGTTTTCTGATCGACGAGGACCCCGGACTGGGTCTAGTATTGAGTCAGGACGCCGCGTTCCTGCCGTCAGTGCAAGAGGGCATGCGCAGCAAGGCCTTCAAAGGACAACTCTGGGGTGAACAGGAACAACGGTTACGGCATTTCCATGTCGAATTGGAACGCCGATTGAATGCCTGAGCTGAGAAGCACCGGCCCGCTTTCGCAACCGAACTTGCTGTAATGGAAGCCGCAAACCCCCATCCAGACGCTCAACACGTGGCCAGCCCCTCATTGTGGTGGGATGGCCTCGAGCGTGCCGAAGTCGCACCCCCCCTTGAGACGGACACCACCGCTGACATCGCGATCGTAGGCGGGGGCTATACCGGACTCTGGACCGCCTATTTTTTGAAGCAGATTCAACCCGACCTCGACATTGCGCTGGTCGAAGCCAAGTACATCGGGCACGGCGCCTCCGGTCGCAATGGCGGCTGGCTGATGGGGGCACTGGAGGGCTGCCATGCCTTTGTCGACGACAGCGGAACACTGCCTCCTGCCGCTCGGCAACAACTGACGCAACTGGTCTCGCGCGCATGTGAGGTCCTCGCCAAAGAGAGCATCGACTGCGATTTTCACCACGGCGGCTGCATCATGGCCGCGGCGCGGCACGACGTGCAGATCGCGCGAGCGAAAAAAATGCTCGCCGGCTTTCAAGATCTAGGTTTCGGCGAAGACGACTACCGCTGGCTTACAGCAACCGAGCTAAGTGATCGCATTCAGGTCGCGAACCCGGGTGGCGCGGTGTTCACACCCCATGTAGCCCGCATTCAGCCTGCCAAATTGGTGACGGGGCTGGCAGGCGTGGTCAAGTCACTCGGGGTTCGGGTGTTCGAACACACACGTGCGCATGGCATGCACTCAGGCGTCATTCAATGTGACCGGGGCACAATCCGCGCCGACCAGATCGTGATCGCCACCGAGGGCTATTCCGAGGTCGGCAACCCGTTGCATCGGCGACTGATCCCAGTGCAGACCGGTATGGTCGCGACCGAACCACTCAGCGAGACACAATGGGCCGGCCTTGGATTTAATAACAATGAAACCTTCGCCGACTGCGCACGCTCAGCGACTTATCTGCAGCGGACGGCTGATCACCGGCTAG
>JAAEZV010000231.1 GCA_018222695.1 Gammaproteobacteria bacterium | reverse complement strand
TCGCCAGCATGTTGGCCAGCAATCTGTCGCGCTGGTTTGGCAAGTGCGAGCCGCCGGCCATCACCTACGCGACCAACGGCAGTGACACGCAGGGCAACCTGCTCAATGAAGTGATTCGCGCGTCGATTGAGGCGCTGATCCGTGGCTGGCGTCACGAAGACGAGACGCTGCTCAACGCCGGCGAGCTGGAATGGTCCGTGCGACCCAACCAGCTGGTGCGCTATGACAGCGAAGACAAGGACAACCTGACCTTCGCCGCAGACTGGGCCGCCACGCTGACTAACCGCGTGCGGCAAATGGATCCGATTAACCTGTGGATCCCGAAGAGCATCAAACGCGCGACCGGCAAGGAATCCATGCCCACGCCGCTGATGCGCGTACTGCCCGGTCTACATAAAGGCAAAACGGCTGTTATTACGGGCGGTAGCTTGGGTATCGGTCTGCAATTGGGCCGCTACCTCGCGATTGCCGGCTGTCGTGTGCTGTTGAGCGCACGAAGTGCGGCCAAGCTGGAAGAAGCGCGGGACGAGATCGTTGAAGAACTGCGCGGCATTGGTTACCCGCAAGCCGAGACGCGGGTCAGCATCATGGCTGACATCGATGTGGGCGACCCGAAGGCATTGGACGCGCTGTATGACCGATCCATCGAGCTCTTCGGCAATGTCGACTTCCTGATCAACAACGCGGGCATCTCGGGCGCGGAAGAGATGGTGGTCGACATGACCCTGGCGGACTGGAACCGCACCATGGAAGCCAACCTGATCTCCAACTACTCACTGATCCGCAAGTTCGGCCCGGTGATGAAGGACAAGGGCAAAGGCTCCATCCTGAACGTGTCGAGCTACTTCGGTGGTGAGAAGTACGTCGCGGTGGCCTACCCCAACCGTGGCGACTATGCGGTCTCCAAGGCAGGCCAGCGGGTCTTGGCCGAGATCCTTTCGCGGCACTTGGGACCAGAGATCCAAATCAACGCTCTCGCTCCGGGACCGGTTGACGGTGCGCGACTCCGCGGTCTGGGTGATGCGCCCGGTCTGTTTGATCGCCGCGGTCGGCTGGTACTCGAGAACAAGCGCCTGAACCAGGTCCACAAAGCCATCCTCAGTGATCTCAAGGAAGGCTTGAGTGTGGACACAATTATGGCGCTGTCAGCCAACGACGTGGCTAACCTACCCTCGGGCAATGACATGCCCAAGGCTCTTTCGCGCTTGGTGGGCCAGGTAATCGATGCAGGCGGTGCAGGAAACTCCTCGCGCTTCCTCATGCACGAGGGCATTGCCAGCAAGCTGGTCGACCGGCTCGTGAATGGCGGCATTCTGACTGCTGAGCAGCGCACCGCCTTTATGGAAGCCTTCGTGGATGCACCAGATCCTTTCTTTGACAAAGCAGAGTCGAAGAAGTCGGCTGGACAGATTGAGTCCGGCATCCTGAACCGGCTTCACCTGCACAAAATGCCAACCGACGAACAGGTTGGCCTGTCTACTGTATTCCATCTCGCTGATGACATTGTCAGTGGCGAGACCTTCCACCCCTCTGGCGGACTCAAGTTTGACCGTTCCGTCACCGAGGGAGAGCTGCTGTTACCTCCAAGCCAGACCGACCTGAACAAGCTTCAGGGCAAGCGTGTGGTCATGGTGGGCGACAGTATGCGCAATGAGCTTGCGGCGATCGGCAATGGTTTTGTGGGGCAGGATGTCGCAGCGCTCACGGTACTGACTCGTTCAGAGGACAGCGCCCGTGAGCTTCAACACGCCATCGACGCCACGGATTCCGTGGCGTTCGATGTGCGTTGTGTCGGCGACGATATCGAGGGAGCACTGGATCACATTTTGCGTGAGGAAGGTGGCTTCGATGTCGTAGTGAGCAGTCCTTTTGAGAGACTGCCGCTCAACGCGCTGGCGGGTGAACGTCATAAGAGCTGGGATCGGGTGCTGAGCGATCAGCAATTCCGAGATCTGGTCCATGACCAACTCACTCATCACTTCCGTGTAGCAAGAATCTCGGCACTGGTACCCAACTGCCAGATCGTCTTGCTGACTCCTGACACTTCACTGGCCTCAACGCGGGAAGAATTCGCGCTGGCGCTGTTTGTGAAGAACTCTCTCCATGCCTTTACGGTGACTTTGGGCGTTGAAGGTGAGCGACTGCCAACGGTACCTGCGGTAAATCAGGTCCAGCTGACGCGGCGAGCGCACACCGAAGAACCCTCAAACGATCAGGAACTGGCTGAAGAAATGACGCGCCTGGTGCACGCGGTCATGCAGTGTGCTGTACCCGCACCCTCTCCCAGTGAGAGCCGATACCTGTCCAAGATCTTCCGCGGCAACGCGGTCACGGTCTGACCTTGTATCACTCCTAGGCGGGGTCTTCCTCGCCATTCACCAGCGGCCGGACTCATCCCCCCGGCCGCTGGTCTCTTTTCCCAAAGCAGTACCAAGTTGCGATAACCCCGGTACCTCACCCCTTAGGGGTGGTATGCGCTGGTCCGGATTTTCACAAGCGACCTTGGTTGATGCCTCAACCGAAGTATCGAGATGTATTGCTACCGCAGGTGCTCACTGATGGCGGCCAGCGCCGCCTCCAATTCCTGACCATAAGCACTGCCGGACGCCGCCTGAGCGTTACTGTGTACCGCGATCACCAGCTTCGCTGTGGGATCAACAGCGATTGTCTGCCCGAAGATGCCGTAAGCACCGTAGCGCCCATCCGCATCGAGCCACCACTTATACCCATAACCATCGTAGCCCTCAGAGGGAGCGGTACTGGCGGCCATCCACCCCTCAGGCAAGATGCGGGTGCCATCGGGTAGCACGCCATCTGCCAACGCCAACAGGCCGAGCCGCGCATAATCACGCAGCGTCGCGCTAATGCAGCAACCCCCGGTCTCCCGATCCTCAGGCAACGACAAGAGCCAGTTGGCGTCTGATTCCATCCCCATGGGCTGCCAGATCTTCTGGCTCAAGTACGGCGCCGCATTCATGCCAATCGCCGACCGCAGCACCTCCCCCAGCAAGTTGCTCTCGGCCGTGTTGTAGTTAAAGCGGGACCCGGGTGGCGCCACCCTTGGTAACTGAGCGAGATAATCCGTAAGCGCCACGCCATTCAGCGCCGCCGCGCGGGCAACGTCCGATTCGGGATCCTCATAATCTTCATTCCACGCAATCCCCGAGGCCATCTGCAGGATGTCTTGCACCCTCGACTCGCCATACTCAGAGCCCGCGAGACGGGGTAGGTACTTCACAATAGGGTCCGTCACGCTGTCGATATAGCCATCGTGAATGGCTGCCCCGATCAGCAGCGAAGTGACCGACTTGGTCACCGAAAAGGTCACCCACGGCACGTCAACACCATGATCGGCCGCGTAGTGCTCCATCAATACCCTGCCGTCTTGCACCACCAGCAGGCCCATCAAGTGCTCACCGTCGAGGAGCTCGCCGAGGGCCATATCCTTCTCATTCGCGGTGAAGCGGACGCTGCTCAAATCAACTGGCGCCGAGGGCAGTGGGCTGGCTTCTCCGCTACTTCGGATCACCCGCGTGGGGAACAGCACATCAAAATGCGCAAAAGCGATCCGCCGCTCCGCCTGACTCATAAACAACGGGCTGGTTTCGACACTGCCACCCGAAGCC
>JAAEZV010000230.1 GCA_018222695.1 Gammaproteobacteria bacterium | reverse complement strand
ACCTGGGACCGATTCAAAACTCCATGCAGTACGGCAAGGTTCAGGATTACTTCAAGGATTGCCAAGACAATGGGCACGCCTTCGCGTTGGGCGGCGAAATCGATGACTCGGCAGCGGGGTGGTTTGTTCCCGTCACGTTGGTCGATAACCCACCGGAGGACTCGCGAATCGTCCAAGAAGAGCCGTTTGGGCCGATTTTGCCGTTACTCAAATGGTCTGACGAGGCGGACGTGATTGCTCGGGCAAACGATACGATCTACGGATTGGGTGCGTCGGTATGGGGTACGGATCTGGAGGCAGTGGAGCGTGTTGGCCGCCAATTAGAAGCGGGCACCGTATGGCTCAACGAGGTTCACCAGTATTCGCCGTTTCAGGCTTTTGGCGGCCACAAGCAGTCTGGCCTTGGCTGTGAGAACTCCCTACACGGGCTGATGGAATACACCAACTGGCAAACCATTACGATGAATAAAAATATTGGTTGATGTGGAGTGAGAAACACTTTTTAAGGAAGTCTATTGGGCGAGCGTAGAGTGAATGCTAGGAATAACAGCCTGCTCTTGCACCCATCGCTGAATGGTTGGCCACTCTTCTATGTTATCGCCGGGCTGAGCTTAATGATCATCCTTGCGGGTCTCGCCTCTACAGGCACCTCTACCCCGGAAGCGACAGTGTCCATGATTCGCCTGTCGGTGCAGTTGGCCTCGCCTTGGATCTATCTCGCGTTTGTGGCAACGGCCTTAGGGCAGCTTTTCCCCAGCGGTTTTTCGAGTTGGTTGTTGCGTAACCGTCGTTATGTAGGGCTGTCATTTGCAGCCGGCTTTGGCTGGCAGGCGGTTTTTATAGTGGCGTTGCTAGTTCTGCATGGTGATTACTACGCGACGACTCTGCACGATAGCGCTGAGTTCATCACACGTATGCTGAGCTATACGCTGCTGCTGGCTCTGACAGTGACCTCGTTCTTTCCCGTTCGTCGAGCCATGGATCCCAGGCACTGGCGACTCCTGCATCGGGTTGGGATTTGGTATTTCTGGGCGGCGATCTGGGTGTCATATGCCGAGACCGTTATGGCAGGTGATACCCGAGTCATTGCTATTGTCTTTGTGATTTCAGGCCTCATCGCGCTCACGTTGCGTTGCGCGGGTTTTTTGAAGAAACGATCGGCGCTGGTGGTCGAGCACCCCGCCGAGACAACCACTCCCTAATATCGAGGCATTCCACCTATGGTTAGATCAATCGGAGAGATTCCCGGCGCTGCCGCGCAGGTTTATGGCGATAAGACGGTACTTGTGTGTGATGACCGCAGCCTGAGCTTCAGCGAGCTGGATGCGCTCTCGAACAAGCTCGCCAGTGCATTAATCGAGCTGGGTGTTCAGATGGGTGACCGCGTCACACTCTACTCTCCCAATTGTTGGGAGTGGGTCGTCAGCTACTACGGGATTTTGAAAACAGGCGCGGTGGTCAATCCCATCAATGTCATGTTGACCCCCTCAGAGGTGGAGTTTATCGCTAACGATTGCGGCGCCTCGGTAGTGATTGCCTCGCATGAAAAAGCGATGTCGATCCAGAACGTTAAGGAGAGCTCCAACGTTCGAGAGCTCATTGCCTTTGGGGATGAGCCATTGCCGGATGGCATGCTGGCGTTCAACGCGGTGCTCGATGCAGCCAGTGACAGCTTCAAGATACCGGAGATCGATCCGCAGTCACTCTCAACAATCGGTTATACGTCGGGCACCACAGGGCACCCCAAGGGGGCTTGTTTATCGCACCACAGTATTTTGCTGAATGTATCCATGACGGCTCTGATGCATCAGAGATGTGACAGAGATACCGTCGTAACGGCATTGCCGTGCCCTCATGTGTACGGCAATGTGGTCATGAGTGGTGCTGTGCAATCAGGCATGACTTTAGTCCTGCATCCATCGTTTGACGAGCAAGCCATACTGCAGAGCATCCAGACGCACCGCGCGACCCTGTTCGAGGGCGTACCCACCATGTTCATGTTTCTGCTGAATTACCCCGATCTGGATGCCTATGATTTATCCAGCCTCCGGTGCTGCACCGTGGGTGGACAAACGATGCCGGTCCCAAAGATGGAGGAGGTTGAGGCTCGGTTCGGCTGCCCGCTCATCGAGCTGTGGGGCATGACAGAGCTCGGCGGACTGGGCACCACCTTCGCATCCAATGGACCGGTCAAGCATGGCTCAATTGGTGTCGCGCTTCCTTATGTTGAAGCACGGATAGCGTCTACCGAAGATCCCGCTGTGACACTGCCTGCAGGAGACATCGGTGAGCTCATGATCAAGGGTGGCGTGGTCATGCAGGGGTATTACGGTAACGAGCAGGCCACTCAGGAGACGATTGAGGCAGACGGCTGGCTACATACGGGGGATGTCGCCTCCATGGACGAGGACGGCTGTATTTTCATTGTGGACCGCAAAAAAGACATGATCTTGACTGCGGGCTACAACGTTTACCCCGCGGAGATTGAGCGAGTCGTTGCCGGGCATCAAGATGTCGCGCTCGTCGCAGTCGGTAGCGTTCCGGATGAGCAAAAGGGTGAGCTGGCGAAGGCTTACATCGTGCCCAAAACCGGTGCGCAACCTGAGGCTGACGACATCATTGGCTACTGCAGAGAGCATTTGGCGGCCTACAAAGTGCCGCGCGCAGTGCAGTTTGTTGACGACTTACCCAAAACCAGCACGGGAAAAATTATGCGCAGAGAGTTGCATACATTGGACTGACAGTACCGCCGCTTGATCTTTGCCGCTATGGGCTTTTTCCCGTCGTTAGTTTCAATTGATTTAGCAGTCTTATGCCAAGGTTGAGGTCTCATCGAATATGAAAATAGTCGCCTCGCAAGCGCATCACCTGCACGCACCCTCGTGGGAACTCAGCGTTGGTAAATTTCTGCCGGCTTTTGAAAAGCCCGAGCGTATAGAGATCGTTTTGAAAAGCCTCGAGGCGAGTCAGCTGGATCAGGTAATCACTCCCAGATCATATGGCGAGGACACCGCCCTTGCTGTGCACGATGCGGACTATCTCGCCTTTCTTAAAATCGCTCATGCCGAGTTTCAAGAACTGGGTCTGGAGGGTGACCCTACGGCCTGTGTCTGGCCCAGGGGCAGGATGCGGGCAGACAGCTCAGGTTCTATTGTGGCTAAGTTTGGTCGCTACTGCTTCGACGGCTGTGTGCCGATTACCGAAACGACATTTGAGGCGGTGCTCGCTTCCCGCGATATCGCGTTGTCTGCCGCTAAGCTGGTCTATGAGGGTGACCGAGCAGCCTTCGCACTATGCCGACCGCCCGGCCATCACGCCGGCCCAAATTACGCAGGCGGTTATTGCTTTCTCAATAACGCAGCGATCGCTGCACAATGGTTGAGGGATGCGGGCGCAAAGCGGGTGGCCATTCTGGATATTGACTACCATCACGGTAATGGCACCCAAGAGATCTTTTTCGACCGCAGTGATGTGGTTTTTGCATCCATTCACGGAGACCCGCAGTTTGAGTACCCGTTTTATGCGGGACACGCGGACGAAGTCGGAGAAGGGGAAGGGCATGGGTTCAATTTGAATCTGCCTTTACCTGCGGGCACCGCATATACAGAGTGGAGCGAGGCCTTGTGC
>JAAEZV010000229.1 GCA_018222695.1 Gammaproteobacteria bacterium | reverse complement strand
CGTTTGGAGGGTGAGAGAGGTCTCGAGATTGACCGAGTCGCCCACATCTTTAGTGCCCAAACAAGTTAGGGACAGCGTCTCGGGCGATACGTCGGCCCAAAAGCCATCACCCGGTAAATCCGTCACGGTGAGACACACGCCACTAGTAGCAATGCTGTCGCCCAGCTTCACTTCGCTCAGGGGCAGTTTGCCTGTCTCGATGCGCAGTCGGATGTCTTCGTCGCCTGATTCAATCGCGGCGATGCGTCCGATAGCTTGAATAATCCCTGTAAACACAGTGACTCCTGAATCAGTTGTTTTGCGAGAGGCCCCTGCGCGCCGCGCTAGCCTTTCGGGGCGGCAATGATACGCAGATCCGCGCCAATGCGGGTCACCTCATTGATCTCAAATTCCGGCGCCTCGGTCAGCGCTGAGAAGTTCATCGCTGCCATGGCCCGAGCGTCATCACCCAGCAACTTGGGCGCCTGATAGATAATGAGCCGATCTACCCAACCCCCTTTCAGCAGCGCACCCGATAGCGTGGGACCTGCCTCAACCATGATTTCATTAAAACTCTGCGCCCCGAGGTGCTGTAACCAGGGACCGATATCGACGCGGCCCCGGGCATCCGCACCAAGCACGACGACCTGACTTGGCTCACTTAGCGCAATGTTCTCAGTGGTAATGACTGTGGTTTCGCCTCCTGCCAAAATCCGCGCGTCAGCAGGCGTGCGGCCCTTCGAATCGAGCACCATACGCGCCGGGGGATGCGCCAAGGCCCGCTCTTTATCCTCGCCATCCAGTGGCAACTCATCTGCTCGCAGGGTCAGTCGGCAATCATCCGCCAGCACGGTGCCCACACCGGTCACCATCAAATCAGATTCTGCTCGTAGACGCTGCACATCCGCTCGCGCGTCCTCGCCCGTGATCCACTGGCTTTCCCCTGAGGGCATCGCGGTCCGCCCATCTAATGACATCGCGATCTTCAGCGTGATGCGGCCGTGCCCGCGGCGCATGCGCAGCAGAAAGCCCGCGAGATCTGCCTCGACCCGATCTGCTCCTTCACCCACATCAACATCGATGCCTTCAGCGAGCAGCGCGGCGATCCCACTACCGGCAACCTGTGGATTCGGGTCCTCAACAGCCACCACTACCCGACTCACGCCAGCATTGATCAGCGCACTGGCGCAGGGCCCTGTCTGACCTTGATGGCTACAAGGTTCGAGTGTGACGTAGGCTGTGGCACCGTTAACCTCACCGGCATCGCTGAGCGCCATGACTTCGGCGTGCGCTTGCCCGGCCGGTTGTGTAAAACCAGCGCCGATCTCCTGATCATCGCGCACCAAGACGCAACCTACAGGGGGATTGGGGGCTGACCAGTAACGTGCGCAACGGCCCAGCTCGATCGCGCGCTGCATCCAGCGGCGATCTTGAGCGTCGTTCACGGTGAATCGCCTTTGGTCGGCTCGGCCTCCAGAGATTCAATCGCATCCCTGAATTCAGCGAGATCCTGAAAGCTCCGATAAACGGACGCGAAGCGCACATAGGCAACATGATCCAGCGCCTTAAGCGACTCCATCACACGCTCACCCACTTGCAGCGACTTGATCTCCCGCTCCCCGGTGGCACGCAAGCGATGCTTGATCTGTTGGAGCTCGGCTTCAATGCTCTCGACTGAGACGGGGCGCTTTTCCAGCGCACGCAGCAGGCCTGACCGCAACTTCTCCTCATCAAAGGGTTCACGGCTACCGTCTTGCTTGATAATGCGGGGTAGCACCAGCTCTGCCGCTTCGTAGGTCGTAAAACGCTCGGTGCAGCTCAGGCACTCCCTGCGTCTGCGCACCTGAGCGCCCTCTGCCACCAGACGCGAGTCGATGACCTTGGTTTCATCGGTGCTGCAGAAAGGGCAGTGCATGGCGTCGGGGGCGTCGCAAAGACGCCCAGCTCCTCAGTGCCCGTAAACCGGCATCTTGGCGCAGAGCGCCTTCACCTGCTCGCGGACCGCCGGGATCACCTGGTCCGATGTCCCGTCCTCCAAAGAGGCCAACACGTCGCAGATCCAACCGGTCAACAGTTCGGTTTCTTCCACGCCAAACCCACGGGTCGTAATGGCGGGCGTGCCCAATCTCAGACCCGAAGTGACGAAGGGCGAACGCGGATCATTCGGCACGGCATTTTTATTCACCGTGATATACGCTTCACCCAGTGCCGCATCCGCGTCTTTCCCGGTGTACTCCTTGCCAATCAGGTCCAACAGCATTAGGTGGTTATCAGTACCGCCCGATACAATCTTGTGGCCCCGCTCAACAAAGGTCGCCGCCATGGCCTGCGCGTTGCGAATCACCTGCTTCTGGTAATCAACAAAGTCTGGCGCCATTGCCTCTTTGAAGGCCACCGCCTTGGCAGCAATCACATGCATGAGTGGCCCGCCCTGCGCGCCGGGGAAAATCGCCGAGTTGAATTGCTTCTCAAGCGCCTCGTTGGCCCGGGCCAAGATCAGCCCTGAGCGCGGACCCCGCAGCGTTTTATGCGTCGTCGTGGTCACCACGTCCGCATAAGGAATCGGGCTGGGATAGACACCTGCCGCCACCAAGCCCGCCACGTGGGCCATATCAACCAGCAAAAAGGCACCAACCTCGTCGGCGATCTCGCGGAATTTGGACCAGTCGAGGATTCGGCTGTAGGCCGAAAAACCGCCGATGATGAGTTTGGGCTTATGTGTGACAGCCAGCTCGCGCACCGCCTCGTAGTCGATCAGACCAGTGTCTTGATCGATCCCGTACTGCACAGCCTGATAGATCTTGCCTGAAAAATTGACCGACGCACCGTGAGTCAGGTGTCCCCCATCGGCGAGGCTCATGCCCAGTACAGTATCGCCGGGCTTGAGGAGCGCCTGAAACACCGCAATGTTCGCACTGGAGCCAGAGTGGGGCTGTACGTTGGCGAAGTCGGCACCAAAGAGCGCCTTGGCGCGCTCAATCGCCAGCGTTTCCGCCTGATCAACGAATTCACAGCCGCCGTAATAGCGCTTTCCGGGGTAGCCCTCAGCGTATTTATTGGTCAATACCGAGCCCTGAGCTTCCAAAACCCGAGGGCTACAGTAGTTCTCCGAGGCAATGAGCTCGATATGCTCCTCCTGACGAACGGTTTCAGCGCTCATGGCGGACCAAAGCTCGGCATCAAAGGCTTCGATGGTCTGGCTATCGCGGTCGAGGTACTGCGACAAATGGGTGGCAGCTTGATTCATAGCGGCTTCCTGCGGCTGGGAACGGGTCAACTGTTCCGTGATTTTCAATAAGGGAGAGAATGGTAGCGGAACACGGCCCCGGCGTCAGGGTTTTGTCATTGTGACACTACAAAGTGTCATGACTTTACGTTTACGATATTCAGACCGGATTAGGGAGAAAAACATTGCGAATCAGTATCTTCGGCAGTGGCTACGTGGGACTGGTGCAGGCGGCAGTGTTCTCCGAGGTCGGGCACCGGGTCACCTGTATGGATATCGACCCCGCCCGCATCGAACGCATTCAGGGGGGTGACCTGCCCTTTTACGAACCTGGCCTGAACGACCTCGTGCAGGCGGGCATCGCGCAAAACACGCTTTGTTTTACCGACGACACTGCGGAAGCCATTGAGGCCAGCGATTAT
>JAAEZV010000228.1 GCA_018222695.1 Gammaproteobacteria bacterium | reverse complement strand
ATACTGGACAGCACTGGCACACCCTCGCTGCTGTCAGTCACTTTGTCTTCGACCAGACCACCCAACACCACGATGTTGCCGTCATTAGCGAGCACCATCGTCTCGATCTTGCGCTCATTGGTGATGATGTCTGAGGCGATGAGGGCAGGGCCGAGACTGGAGACCTCCTGCACGATATCCATTACAACGGCATCACCTTCATTGATTTGCGGTGTTACTTTCAAGGTCACACCCACGCTCTGGCGTTCAATCGTCTGGAACGGATTCGAGGCGCCGTTGGCCACCCCAGTATTGGTGTAGGAACCGGTCACGAAGGGCACCTGCTGGCCTACCGTGATAAAGGCCTCCTCGTTATCGAGGGTCAGCAGACTGGGGGTGGAGAGAATGTTTGTATTTCCCTGCGATTCCAGGGCATTGAGGATCACGGTCATCGTCAGGGACTCATCGACCACACCCCAACCGAGCGTCGTTCCGGGTATTGTTGCCAGTGACGCAGCCACTTCCCTCGTGCCAATGTTTTCTGAGCCATCATCTGGGACCAGCGCGCCGCCCAGCTGGCTCAAACTGTTCCGTCTGGCCTCATTCGTGGTGATGTTGCTGCCATAGACACCATTATCGTTGGCGAACAGCCACTGCAGCCCCAGCTCCTGACCTTCCAAGACTGTTACCTCTACGATGATGGCCTCGATCAGTACCTGGGCGCGACGAATGTCCAACCGCGCAATGACGGCTTCTAGCGCCGCCATCTCGTCGGTGTCGGCGGTAATGATCAGGCTGTTGGTGCCCTCATCGGCCTCAATCGTCGATTCACCACCGCCCGCGCGCTTGTTACTGCCGCCTTCCTCCAACCGGGAGATGTTCTGCATGACGCGGGTCAGCACTTCAGCGATCTCTGTCGCGTCGGCATACTCAAGATAAATCACGCGGACATTGCCGGATTGCTCGAGCGGCGTGTCAAGATACACCACCAGTTTGCGGATGCGATCGACCGACAACTCATCCGCGGTCACCACAACGCTATTGGTGCGCTTGTCGGCCACCAGCACTGCTTCTTTATCGGCTTCGGCACCCTCTCCCTGCCGGGATTTCTCAAGCGTGTTCAGCATGCTGACCACGTCCTCGGCCACCCCGTACTTGAGTCGGATGATCTCGGTGGTCTGGATCGCCGAGCGGTCCATGCGTTCGATAATGTCGACGATGCGCCCAATGTTGGATCGAATATCGGAAATGATGATGGCGTTACTCGGCGCATAGGCCGCCATATGCGCCTGCTGCGGCACCAGTGGACGAAGGACAGGAATCAATTTGGCCGCCGAGATATTGTCGAGCCGGATGACCTGCGTCACGTATTCGTCGTTACCAATCGCCGCTTGATCTTCCATGATGGGCACCGGCGATGAGCGGGCATCTTTACTGGGCACAATGCGAATCACCTGACCGCTTCTTACTGCCGTGTAGCCCTGCACATCGAGAATGGACAGGAACAGGTCATAGAGTTCTGCCTGTGACACCGGCTTCGATGAGATCACCCTGACTTTCCCCTTCACATTCGGGTCCACCACCATCGTCGTGCCGGTCACGTCGGCCACAAACTTGATGAATTCCTGAATGTCGGTGTCTTTGAGGTTGACCGTGTATTCCTGTGCCGCGGAAACAGCGCTCAATGTCAGCGCCGCGGTAACGGCGATCGCGCGCAGGCTGTTCTTGAGCAAAGCTGTGAGGTCTGAAATGTTCACGGTCATCCTGTCAGGGGCTGGCGAGATCAACGTTGACGGTCACGTTGCCACCGTCCCTTTCTATGTCAAATGAGGCCTGGGTGGCGTCTTTCATCGTCTGGTAAAGCTTCACTGTATTACTCGCATCGCTGAGCGCCAGACCATTCACTGCCGTCACAATATCACCGGTTTGAAATCCAAAGGCCTCGAAAGCGACGCGATCAGCTCCCGGCGCAATGCGGTACCCGACGGTCCGTTCACCCTCTCGAACAGGTGATACGGAGACCACTGACGCCAGCGATTCGGGGCTGTCATAAAGTTGGCGGCGATATTGACTGGCCAAGGCGGTTTGTTCCGCCGCTGTAGCAGACGGGCTTGCCTCATTCGGATTAGAGCTAGCGAGAGACGCTGCCGCGTCTTGACGAGGCGCACGCGCGGTCCGAGTCGGAATCGCGATGCCAGGTCCCTCGTATAACTTCATCAGCTCGTAGGTCCCGTTGTTGTCGATCACAACCTGCTGCGGCATGACCTTGGCCAGCACCACCTGCCCGGAAGCGGGCAAAGCGTCTCCCACCGCATAGACCTGCTCGGCTGCGCCCGACTTGATCACCGCGCTGCCACTGCCATCTTCGGTCGACGCCACAATACCGGTCAGCGTGAGCGCCAGACGGGTTTCCTGAGCATTTTGCTCAATGCCGTCACGACTGGCCTCGGTCAGCGTGGCACTGTCCGAATCGGCAAATGCCTCTGGCGAGCCGCCGAAAAGCCCAAGACCCAACACGCCTGAGGTATCAATCACCGCAGTCTGCTTGCCACCAGTGGGCTTAGGGGGATTCAGCGCCAAAGCGGGCGCAACTTCAATGGGATTGGTGCGAAAGGGGATCCAGATCAGCTGACTGACGCTGGAGAGCGACCACAACACCAGCACCACAATCAGCGCGGTCTGCAGGCGCTGTAGCCGCGCAGGGTCGCGCGCTAAACCCCGCCAAAGGCTTTGCACCCGATCTTGAATCCGGGTCGATGCCTCGTCAAATCGCGCCTTCCATGCGCTGTGGTCGATGGTGTTCACTGTCGTCGTAGCGTCCAAACCCTACTGGCCTCACATCATACGCGGGACCAAGGGGAAATACCCTTCCGTGGATGGTTTGCGAACTCTAGCAAAGCTGCCGTGACAACTCTGTGACAGACTGCCATAGCGGCGCTTTCCGTCTCGCCTCCAGAACACGCCTGTCCGCGGCTTAGCGCTATGTCTGTGCTAAACTACTCCGACCTGCGGGGTGGCCTTTGCCTGAGATACCAACCTGGTGAACCCGTCGAACCTGATCCGGATTATACCGGCGGAGGGACTAGGTGTTCGGACGATCATCCCGCCAAACGCTGTGTGCCCCTGCCAGATCTTTGAGGAGCACCAGCGCGTGAATCATCTCTCCCTGACGCCACCAGCACGACACCCGCACGCAACGATCGGAAGCAATCGCTGCGCTCTACTATCGGGCATTGCCTGCGTGATGCTGCTGCTCACCTGCGCTGGCATCGCGTTTGCGCAGGAAGCCGACACGGCGCTCGAAGAGGTCACTGTCACGGCCACGCTATTGACTGCCGGCACTGCGCCCCTCAGCGCCACCGTGCTGACCGAGCACACCCAGTCACGGCGCGGTGCGGCGCATCTTGAGGACGTGATCACGCTGGCGCCCAACGTGGCGGCCTCCTCGGGCGCGTCACGCAGCCGTTTTTTTCAGATTCGAGGCATCGGTGAGCGCAGTCAGTTTGTCGAGCCGGTCAATCCCTCGGTGGGCATCCTGCTGGACGGCATCGATCTGAGCGGCGCCGGAGGCGCATTAACGCTATTTGATGTGCGCCAGGTTGAAGTCCTGCGCGGCCCGCAGGGCACACTCATGGGTGCCAACGCGCTCGCCGGCCTGATTGCAG
>JAAEZV010000227.1 GCA_018222695.1 Gammaproteobacteria bacterium | reverse complement strand
TGTCCGAAAAGGGCTGGATTCGTGCGGCAAAGGGCCACGATATTGACCCGGCATCGCTCAGTTACAAATCGGGTGATGGTTTCCGTTTTGCGGCTCGCGGTAAATCGAATCTACCGACGGTGGTGCTCGACTCCACGGGCAGAGCCTACACCTTGCCCACACATCAGCTACCCTCGGCGCGCGGTCAGGGAGAGCCCCTGACAGGTCGCATTAACCCGCCATCCGGCGCCACCTTCGAGGGGCTGTTGACCGGTGCGGAGGGGGATCGCTATTTGCTGGCGAGCGATGCGGGATACGGATTTGTGGTGCAGTTCGGGCAGCTACAGGCGAAAAATAAGGCCGGTAAGGCGGTGCTCACATTGCCCAAGGGCGCACAGGTGTTGCCACCGGCAGCCATTGCGCAAGGGGAAGAGCCGCTGGTGGTGGTGGCGACCAATGAGGGCCGCATGCTGGTATTCCCGCTGGCGGAGCTGCCGGAGATGGCGCGTGGCAAGGGCAACAAATTGATTGGCATCCCGTCTGCACGGGCCGCGGCACGCGAGGAGTTCGTGGCCGGACTCTGCGTGGTGACTGAGGGCGATACCCTTCAGGTGACCTCGGGTGGGCACTACCGCAACTTTAAATGGTCGGAGCTGGAGCACTTCCGCGGGGAGCGGGGGCGCCGGGGTAGCAAGCTTCCGAAAGGCTATCAGCGGGTGACGCGTCTGGAAGTCGTGACGGACTGACTGGCTTACTCGACCAGTTGCTAGAAAGGTAGAAACCCCTGCGGCGTTTCGTTGTCGCTGGGCGCAATGGCGCGTTGCAGAATGAGCAGTTGCCGCTCGAGCAGATCGAGGTGGCTGCCGCTGATATCGCCAAGCGCCATCCACTGCTCGTCGATGACATCAATGCCAATGCGCGCGGTCAGACCCGTATCTTCTGCCGCTCGAGACGACAGCAAAATGCCATCCAGATCTTGCTGGGCGAGCGCCAACAAGTCATCCAGTGTTGCCTGCGTGTAGAGGCCGGGGTAGATATCCTCGTCATCGCCGCGCCCCAGTTCACTGATACCGATCGCCATGCCCGGGGTAAACGAGAGCCGCTCTTGCTTCTCGGCGATTTCGCTACTGCGAGACAAAAGCCAGGCGCAACTGGCCGCACGTAACACGGGTGACCCCGCTGCATGAGACCCCGAGAAATAGATCGCCAGTCCAAACTGGCGGATCACACTGAGATCCCCGCCGTAAAAACCGGCACTACCATACGCCAGGCGATGCAGGCTGGAGACATAGCCTTGCAGGCGTGACTCATCCAGTGTGTCGAGGTAGGCGGGTAAGTGCTTGAGTGCGATACAGAGAATCGCGGTGTCGCTGTAGTGCGCCTCATCCGACTCCTCGATATCGCGGGACTTCAGCAAGTCCAGCGGCAGTGCGTTGATGCGGTCCCGTAACTTGCGGACCTCATTGACGGAGGTGGACCCTTCCTCTGTGATGGCATCCAATTGGGCAACGGCCTCGCTGATATTGCTGGCCAGTCGCTGACCCATGGGTCTTGTCAGGGCGTATACCGCGGTGCTCAACAGCACAGACAGTGCGATCAAACCCCAGATCAGGGTCTCCCGAGCCGCGCGTTGTTCAGCCAAATCCAGATACAGCTCAACGCTACCCGCGGTATTACCATCGATGAGTACTGGGTATCGGTGCGCTTTCGCATCGCCCGGTATGGTGCCTCTGGTGGCGATTTCCAGACCTTCTACATCGAGAACTCTCGCCGCGGCGAACAGGGTTTGGTCGGTGTAGAACTGGAGCTCGGTGACCAATCTCAGCCGGTCCCCAGTGGCCAACTCGGCGCTGGCGCGGCCGGCGAGCTGTCGCACGGCGGCGTCGGCATGCTCGGCCAGCGTCACGTTCTGAATCGATTGTGTCGATTGCGCGGCCACTCCAACCAGGGTCAGCGTGGCCAACAGGCAACAACCCGCGGCCGCGAGCGCCAGTTGCTGCGACAGCGGCTGATTACGCAAACGTTGTAATACTTGCTCCAAAGAGAACCTCCGGTGACACCAAGATCAGTATAAACTCACGACATGCCGCTGTCGGGTGAGGGCGGCACATCTTCTCCTACCAACCAGAGAGCCCCCGTGGTGAATGCGACGCACATGATTGTCCTGATGGTGCCCCGAGGAGCGGCGCTGGAAGTAGATCGGGTTGCTGAGGTCACGCGGGCAGCGGGCGCTGAAGTCATTGAGACACGCGCCGTGCCGGTGCCGGTAGCGCTGTCTGATCGTCGTACTGTTCACAATCTGCTGGTCAGCAGCGCCGATACCGAGGGCTTGTCCTCAAAGCTGCGGTACCTCTCAGATCAACATGGCGTCGATATCGCGCTGCAGTCGCGTGCGGCGCGATGTCAGTCATATCGGGTAGCGGTTTTTGATATGGACTCCACGCTCATTGACTGCGAGGTCATTGATGAGCTCGCAGCGGCGGCAGGTGTCGGCGAAGAAGTCGCCGAGATCACCGCGCAGGCGATGCGCGGAGAGCTCGATTTTGACGAGAGTTATCGCACCCGGCTTGCGCTGCTGAAAGGTCTGGATGCCCGCGCAATCGAAAACTTGGCTGACCGGCTGCCGGTGAAAGAGGGTCTGCGGGAAATGACCACCACACTCAAGGCCCAAGGCATGACGCTGGCGATTTTTTCCGGTGGCTTTATGCCGATCGCAGAGCGACTTCAGGCGGACTACGGCTTCGATGAAGTGGTGGCGAATACGCTGGAGATCGAATCCGGCAAAGTCACCGGCAGAGTGGTGCCACCTATCGTCAATCGAGAGCACAAGGCAGCGGCCTTATATGCCCTCGCCACCCGCTTGGGCATTGGCGTGGACGCCTGTATCGCCGTGGGTGATGGCGCCAATGATCTCGACATGATGGCGATGGCAGGCTTGGGTGTGGCGTTCCACGCGAAGCCTGCGGTGCGCGCCGCGAGCCCCATTGAAGTCACCCACTGCGGTCTCGATGGGGTGTGCTATCTGCTGGGCAGTGAGGGCGAATTCGCCGACACCTGAACCTCCCAGTCTCAGCGGCCGATGATGCCCCAAGATCACGCCCTAAGGTATGATCGCCTTTTTGCTCAACAGGTCACCGACGATGCCAAACTTCTCAACCAACGAATTCAAGCCCGGCCTGAAGGTCATGCTCGACGGCGACCCTTGTTCCATCCTTGAGAACGAGTTCGTCAAGCCCGGGAAGGGGCAGGCATTCAACCGCGTCAAGCTCCGCAACCTCAAGTCCGGGCGGGTTTGGGAGCGGACCTTCAAGTCTGGAGACACGCTTGAGGGCGCCGACGTCATGGATGTGGATCTCGAGTATTCCTACTCCGACGGCGAGTTTTGGCACTTTATGGACCCCTCTACCTACGAGCAGTACGGCGCCGACCGCGACGCGGTGGGTGAAGCCGAGAAGTGGCTCAAAGAGCAGGAGCGTTACGAAATCACGCTCTATAACGGCACGCCGCTGGCGGTCACACCGCCCAACTTCATCGAGCTGGAAATCACCGAGACCGACCCGGGCCTGAAGGGCGATACGGCACAGGGCGGTAGCAAACCCGCCACCCTGAGTACCGGGGCGGTGGTGCGGGTGCCACTATTTATCACGGAGGGTGAGGTCATCCGCGTCGATAC
>JAAEZV010000226.1 GCA_018222695.1 Gammaproteobacteria bacterium | reverse complement strand
GATCTTGTTGTCCCATTCAAAATCGGGCACGCCCTGGCGCCAGGGCGACAGCCATGTCGGTGCCGGGCTCGAGTCCAGCATCCCAAGTTGGGTGCGGCCGTCACCGGAGACGATCAGCTCTCCCTCGCTTGAGCGCCGGCATCCAGACGTAGTGGATCCCACCACCAGCTGTGCCTCGCCAATTAGGGGCGCAACAGCCTCGGCGATACCCATTCCGTTGCAGAGCAATACCACAACGCTGGTCGCTGAAAGTCGGGGTGCTACCGCTTTGATCGCCGACTCGACAGCCCATGCTTTGGTGCAGACCAACAAGTGCTCGATGGGTTTTTGGCCAACTGAGAGACTCTGCTGGGGGAACGTAAAGCGCTGCTCCTGCTCGCGCTTCAAGATCAGTTCCCGCGTTGGCTGTGTCTGTTCTCTGGCCAACAGTGTGACCTTCGCGCCGCCTGATTGCAGTCGGCAGGCAAACAATCCGCCCATCGCGCCGACGCCGAGAACATGCCATTGCTCGCTCATCAGGACTGGCTCAATCCAAGCCACTTGGCGGGCGAGGGTGCTTCATCAATGGCAAAACAACACTGCCACAGTGCCGTGACCAGCCGGGCGATCTGTTTACCTGCCGTCATCAACTCGTGGTCCAGTGCGTCACCAAATACCTGCTGCATCATGGAGTCTCGCTCATCGTCAGGCAGTGCTTCGCTAGCAATGGCGACATCAAAATAACGGCTCCCCATCGCCGCATACTCCCAGTCGATGGCGACCAGATTATCGCCGCGAGTCATAAGATTATCCGGGGTTAGGTCGTTGTGACAGAGGCAGTAAATGTCTCCCTCCAGTTTCGCCAGTGCCTTTTCAGTGTCGCAGGTTTGTATGGCGGCGCGCCATTGGTCAGCCAGATGAGCGGGCAACTGCTTCAGATAGTGCTCGATATCGGTCGCGAGTGTCAGCTGGTGACTGACGCCGGGTAGCGCATGGATCTGGCGGCAAAGCGTGCCCAGGGCCTCGCCAGATACAGGCGCTTTCATGGCGTCCACGTGTTCGCAGATAACGGCCTGTTCCTTGTCGTCAACGAACACAAGATCCGGCGCCAGTTCCGCTTGTGCTGCTCGGCACCAGACCATCAGTTCTTGCGAGAACGCCTTGTCAGTTAGGCGCGTGGACTGATGTCTGATCCGGCCGATCAGTTGGGGTGTGCTCAGTATTTGGTAAACGCTGTGGCCGCTTCCTTGCGCCATCAGAGATCCCAGACCGGGGGGTCCATCGAGTGGTGTTGGCAGTTGCCAGTCCTGCCAGCGGTCCAGGCAGCGCGTTAGGACGTCTGCAGCTGCCATTGTGCTCGCCAAGCCCGATAGCCCCAGACTGCCAGCAGGACATATCCCGCAAACAACGCCGCTGTGAGGGAAAGATCCCGAGACAGATACAAGCCGATCGACGCGAGATCGATCGCAATCCAGTAAAGCCAGTTCTCCAGTAACTTTCGCGCCACCATCCACGTGGCAAGCAGCGCAGACACGGTAGTGGCGGCGTCGATAAAGGGCGATGCGGCATCGGTCCATCGGTCCATGGCGCCGCCAATCAGCAGACTGAGAAAAACAAGCGCGCTGCAGGCCACCGTGTGCTGCTTCGGAGACCAGGTGCGGATCGGGGTCCGGGTTTGATCATCTTGCTGCTGCCAGGCGAACCACCCATACACTGCCATGACGATGTAAAACACTTGCAGCGCCGCCTCCAGATACAACCGAACCTGCCAAAAAATCAGGATATACAGGGAGGCGCTGGTGATGGCCGCAATCCAGCACAGGCGGCGCTGAAAGATAGCGAGGATGACGTAGGCCAGTGCCAGAACGACAGCGCAGACCTCCAGAAAGCTCACCTCAGCCCTCCGGGCCAATATCCGCAAAGTGCTCCGGAATGAATTTGGCGACCAGCACCTGGCGGCCGTATTGAGCGAAGCTTGCGCGCAGAGCCTGCTGGATAGCGCTGAACACCGCATCATCCTCGCCGCTGATTTGCGTGCTCATGGAATTGGTAACGGCGACCACCTCCTGCCCTTTCAGCAGCTCGTCAATGAAGCCCAGCACTGCCGTCTTGAAATCCTCGCGCAGGGGATACACGCTTAGCTCCGCAGTCATTTTCATTACCGGCTCTCCGTCAAGTCGTAAGTCAGGGACAAGCCCACCATACGGGGTTCTCCATATTGTCGGTAGGGTTCCAGTGCGTACTCCTTCCTCGGGTCATTACCGAAGGTGCCAAAGCCCCTGACAAAGGTCGTCTCGTCGGTGAGATTGCGGCCCCAGAGCGTCCAGCGCCATCGCCGCCACTGCCCTGACAGGCTGGCATTGAGCTGATGAGTCTCGGGTGCTCTCACGTCGTGGCGGTCGGAGAAGAAGTATGCGTCGCTGCCCGCGACCTCGATTTGCACCGACGCCAGCGCCGAGGCATACCAGCTGAGTCCTGCCGAGTATTGCCAATCCGGCGCCTGCGGTTGGTCGCGTCCTGATAGATCTGCGCCGGTCGCCGTGATGTAGCGACCAAACTGCGCATCGAGCAAGCCGAGGGTCAGCTCGGCGACCAGCCGCTGGGTCGGCTGCCACTGGAGCTCCCATTCGAGCCCACGGTGCTCACTGGTCGCGGCGTTGTCGGTGTAGTCGATGAAAGCAGTACTGCCGTCGGCGCGGGGAATGACCAGCGAGCCCTTTGCCTGTTGGTCATCCCGATCCATCGTGAAGAGCGCCAGACGGGAGCGCAGAGCGTACTCCGTCAAGTCAAGCTGCCAGCCCAGCTCAAGGCTCACCAGCGTCTCCTCGTCGAAGACTCCCAAGGCGGCGACGCTGTCCTGATTCTGCTCAGGCAAGGCGTCGATACTGGCGAGTAACCCGGCATTGGCGCCACCCGCCCTCGCGCCGCGTGACAACGTTGCATAAAGCTGGGCGTCGCTGTGGTACTGCCAGATCAACCCGAGGCGGCCGGTCCAGTAGCTGTGGTCGAAATCTTTCTCAACGCTCGCGCTGTCACGATACTCGCTGTCTCGCTGCTCAAGGCGCGCGCCGATAAACCCGGATAGCTGCTGGCTGAAGGTGCGATTAACCTGCCCGAAGACGGCCAGCGTTCGGGTGTCGATGTCACTGGCAAAGGGCGCCGATAAATAGGTGTATCGTCTGCTCAGATCCTCCGACTCGTCGCGCAAATAGGTACCCATCACCCACTCTGTGCCATCGGTCTCCGGCGCCTGCAGTCGCCACTCCAGACTGTTCATTGACCGGTCTCGCAGATATTCGTCGTAGGAGCTGTACTCCCAGCCAGGCGCAATGCCGACGTAGCTCCAATCCTCGTCATAGCTATAAGTCGTATCCGTGCTGGCGTGGCTCAGTTGCAGTGTGCTGTCCAGGCCCAGCAACATGCTCTGCCAGTTAAGGCGCGCGGCTTTGAGTGTCAGATCGTCCTCTCCGGGCTGATCAGAGAGGGTGACGCGGGTGTTGTCGAGCGAGAATGCGTCATAGCCATTGTTAACGCGTGTGTAGTAAGCCGCGGCCTCAAACGTCTGAGTCTCGCTTGTCCAGGTGAGGGTGCCTCGCGCCGTCAGTTCTTCACGGGAATTGGTGTCGCTGCGTTGCAGGTAGTCGTTGTCGACATATCCATCACTCTCATACTGTTG
>JAAEZV010000225.1 GCA_018222695.1 Gammaproteobacteria bacterium | reverse complement strand
CATTTTCATCTTTCACCATCACGCGCTCGGTTTGTGCGAGCCGCTCTGAGACATACAAATCCTGCGCTTCGTTGCCGGCGGGCGCGCGCAGTGAGCGCCGCATGACCGGTTCCTCAGCGTTGTCGATGAAGTTAATGCAGTCGGTGGGGCAGATATCGGTGCATCCATCACACTCAATGCATTTGGCGCCATCAAAAACCGTTTGCACATCGCAGTTCAGACAACGTTCCGCCTCGCGGTAAGCGGTATCGATATCGAAGCCCAGTTCCACTTCGACCTTGCGGTCTTTTAACGCCACCTGTTTGTCGACGTGGGGCACTCTTTGGCGCAGGTCGATAGTGACCAGATTGTCGTAGCTCCATTCGTGAACGCCCATTTTCTGGCTGAGCAGGTTCACGCCTGGCGCTGGGCGCTGCTGTACAGACTTGCCCGACAGGAAGAGGTCGATGGAGACCGCGGCCTGATGGCCATGGGCCACTGCCGTAATAATGTTCTCGGGACCAAAGGCGGCGTCGCCACCAAAAAAAACCTTGGGGTTGCTGGACTGGAAAGATCGCTCATCAACTTGCGGCATATCCCACTTGCCAAACTCGATGCCGAGATTGCGCTCGATCCAAGGGAAGGCGTTGTCCTGCCCAATGGCAATCAGCACCTCGTCGGCTTCGAAGAATATCTCCTCACCGGTAGGGACCAGACTGCGCTTGCCGGCGTCGTCATAGACCACTTCGACCTGATCAAAGGTCATGCCCAGCAACTTGCCGTCTTCGTGAACAAAGGCCTTGGGCACGTGGTTATTGATAATCGGAATATCTTCAGCCTGTGCGTCTTCGATCTCCCAGGGGGAGGCCTTCATCTTGGCAAACTCTGAGCGCACCACGACTTTGACATCCTCGCCACCGAGACGGCGCGCCGTACGGCAGCAGTCCATGGCGGTGTTACCGCCACCGAGCACCAGCACGCGCTTGCCAATTTTTTGGATGTGCTCAAAAGCAACCGACCCCAGCCACTCGATACCGATATGGATATGTTTGTCACACTCGGTGCGTCCGGGCAGTTCGAGGTCGCTGCCCCGCGGAGCGCCGGTGCCGACAAACACCGCATCGTAGCCTTTGTCCAAGACGCCTTTCAGGCTGTCGACATAGGTTTCGAAGTGGGTTTGGATACCCATATCAAGGATATAGTCGACCTCCTCATCGAGGACGGTCGGCGGCAGCCGAAAAGAGGGGATCTGGCTGCGCATAAAGCCGCCACCTGCTGGCTGGTTATCGTAAAGATCCAGCTGGTACCCAAGCGGCGCGAGATCGCGCGCCACGGTCAGTGAGGCAGGCCCGCCGCCAATCAACGCGACTCTCTTGCCCTTCTTGCGTTTCGGAATCTTGGGCAGGCGATCAATGATGGAGCCTTTGTTGTCTGCTGCGACTCGTTTCAGTCGGCAGATGGCTACGGGTTCCTCTTCGACCCTGCCGCGGCGACAAGCTGGCTCGCAGGGGCGATCGCAGGTGCGCCCCAGAATGCCCGGGAACACATTGGACTCCCAATTGACCATGTAGGCGTCGTCATAACGCTCCTGGGCAATCAGTCGAATATATTCAGGGACAGGTGTATGCGCGGGACACGCGTACTGGCAATCGACGACCTTGTGGAAATACTCCGGGTCACGGATATCAGTTGGTTTCACTTCGCTCACTTTGCTCGGTCTCTGACCAAGCCCCCCAAGTGATGAGTTTTTGTTTGTTCCGACTTGATTTCTATTGTGTCACCGTTTGCCGATGATCGGTAGCCTTACTGCGTAAATTTGCCCTATCCAAAGCATGGATAGGGCAGGTCAAAGGGGCACATTTTTTATCGAATAAGTCGCGCCCAATGGGGTGACTCAGGGGCGGTACCAAATGGGTGAAGAGTAGGCGCGGTCCTGAACGGTTCGCGGCGCGTCTTTAAAATCCATACCAAAGGCCTTGCGGTCGTGTTCGCTCCAGCGGGGCCGAGGTATCTCGATGGCACGCGCGTAATAAAACGCGGCCTGCGCGGCATCAAAGTCAGGGTCAGTCCATTGTGCACTCAGCTGCACCGCACCGATGGTGTTGGTAAATGAAGCATTCTCCAGGTCGACGGTGCTACCCACGGGCTCCGGCAACCCTGTGTCAGGGTCGACACCTCGGTCATCCGAGAGCGCTACGTAGTAAATCTGCTCGTGGGTCTCGCCTTGCTCGTCGATCCAGCCCTTGATGATCTGAACCTGATCGAGGTTGGCGGCGTCTGGATCTTTCATGGCCTGCACCATAAAAGTGGGCGCGCCATCTGACTCGGGCGTCAATTCGCCGCCCATGGGCACGCCGTTGCGATAGCCGATGGTCTCGAAATAGGGGCTGTGGACGCTGTCGGGTGCATAGTTCCAGCCACCAAAGAAGCGCAGCACAATGCGCGAGCCTGTTGTTGCGTAGACCTCGCGGCGTTTCATGCCCGCAAAGAGATCCTCGCGCGTATTTTGCGGTGCCCACACGGCAGCAAGCCCAGAGGCGCCCAACTCCCAATCGGCATTGAGGCCGGCCATGCGTGAGTCGCCGGTGCGCACGCCGGGCTCCGAGTTCGCGAACTTGCCAAAGAAGTTGTCCTCTTCAGCGGTGGCAAGGGAGGTGTGGTCGTCGGTACTGCCAATCATGCCAAATGCATAGGGATTGGCGCCGGCGGTTTGTTCAAGCGATAGGCCGCGTTTCAGGGCTGATCGGGCGTAGGAGCCCGGGTACATGTCCGGTGTGGTTTTGACCGTGTTGGAGATGTTGAATTCGTCCCACCGCTCGAAGTCGGCGAAGGGGTCATCAGGTGAGAGAGTGGGGTGGGTTTCGCTATCGCCTTTAATTTGCGTGACCTCGGCAATCGGTTCCCAGCGCATGCGCCGCTCCGCGTAGTCGCTGTTGATCGCCTCGCCATCATAGGTGACGGTGTCCCACATTAAGCCATTACTGAGGTTGCCATTGTGAGGGATGGAGAGCGCCTCCCCACCTGTTGTTTGCTCATAGTCCAGCAGCGCTGCCCATAAGTCTTCGGGATTACTGGAGGATTGCGCGGAGTAGGGCGTCCATTGGGTGACCGTGTCAGCACCGTCCTTGAGGATCACGCAGCGATGGAGGTTGTTACCCTCATACATTGCTGTCCACTCGTAAGCGCTGAACGCCGTAAAGATGCCAGGGCTGTTGAATTCATCTGCCGTGCGCGCGACGTCAGTCCAAATGGCGTTCTTCAGTTCTGCCGGGTATCCATCTCTCTCCGGGTTTGGGTCGTTAATGCTCATGACGAACTCAAGAATGGGGTTGGCATTGCCTTCCTCAATGGGGCCTTGTTCCATAGTCTCTTGAGTGATGCCCTCGCCGTATTTTGCTCTCCACGCCCGCCCCAGTGATGTTGCCATCAGTCTAGGGTCTTGGAGATTGAACATGCGGTATATCCCCATGAACTCGGCGTGATCGGTGACTGCCAAGAAATCCAGGGGGCGTTTCAATCTGGCGGGCAGTCCGTTAGAGGCCATGACCTGTTCGCCCCTCGCAAATCGATAAGCGTCAGCACTGGTCAGTAGCAGATTGCCCATAGATTGAGCATCCGCTGAGATATTGGAGTGCAGGTGGAGATCGCCGAAGAACACCTGCTTGGGGTAGTCGGTCCCCACGCCGGTCGAATAG
>JAAEZV010000224.1 GCA_018222695.1 Gammaproteobacteria bacterium | reverse complement strand
CCTGACGGGTATTGAATGACCCTGTGAAACCCGGCACGTTGCAACTGACCCCGCTGCGGGACTTTCCCGCCGTTTTGCCGGGGGATTCGCTGGGTGAGCTCATCGTTGCGGGGACACGGGCGCAGGGTCTTATGCCTGACGCCAATTCCGTTCTGATCGTAGCTCAGAAGGTGGTTTCTAAGGCTGAGGGGCGTCGGATCAGGCTCGCCGATGTCGACGTCACCGCGGAGGCGCAGGAACTTGCGGATCTCACGGGTAAGGATCCCCGGCTCGTCACGCTGATTCTGAGAGAATCAAGCGAGATTATCCGTACCCGCCCGGGGCTCATCATCGCGGAGCATCACACCGGTCATATTTTGGCGAACGCAGGCATTGATGGTTCCAATGTGGGTTTAGTTGACTCGGCCAATGGAGCGGGTGGAGCGCAAGGGGAGAGTGTGCTCTTGTGGCCGGAAGATCCGGACGCAAGCGCAGCGGCTTTGTCACGACATGTTGGCGAAGCATTCGGTTTGCCCGTGCCGGTCGTTATTAGCGATAGCCTGGGAAGGCCCTGGAGAATGGGGACCGTCGGCTTTGCGATTGGGGTCAGCGGTTTTGAGCCGGTCTGGGATCAGGTCGGCGAGCGAGATCTTGATGGCCGTGTGATGCAGGTCACCGCGCCTGCCGTTGCCGATGCCCTCGCGGCTTCGGCGTCATTAGTCCAGGGTGAAACCGATCAGGGTCAGCCGGTGGTGTGGGCTCAAGGGTGCCACCTACGCTTGGCGGAGGAGGCCTCCGCGCGGCAATTGCTGCGACCCCTTGAGCAGGACATGTTTCGCTAATGGGGGAAGGGTCGGGTACAACAAGCGACGCCCCGCTGGTGTTACTGAGTGGCGGTGGCGGGGGCGCCCGACTGGCTGCGGGTCTGTCTCAGTCATCAGCCGAGCGACCGCTGCTCGTGGTCACCAATACCGGTGACGACTTCGAGCATTGTGGCCTCTTGATCTGCCCAGACACCGACAGTGTTCTCTACGCCGTCTCCAAAACGATCGACCCCCAAAGAGGCTGGGGCCGCGCAGAGGAGAGCTGGTCGGTGTTTGAATCCCTCAAAGACCTCGGTGGTCCGGACTGGTTTCAGTTGGGGGATAAGGATCTCGCCCTGCACCTGTCGCGCGCCGCCCTGCTGGCGGCGGGACAGGATCTTGCGGGCGTGACAACAGCGCTGGGAGATCGATTGGGTGTGCCGCCCAACGTTGCGGTGATCCCGGCCACGGCGTCGCCGGTCAGAACCCATGTGGTCACTGAACAGGGCAACATGGCTTTTCAGGAGTACTTTGTTGCGCAGCGCTGCGCACCGGTGCTTCGTAGTGTCGCATACAAGGGGATTGATTCGGCCTCGCCTGCTGACCGGCTGCGCGCCGCGCTGGATGACGTCGGCGCGGCAGGGACAGATGTCGTGCTGGGTCCCTCAAATCCGTTCTTGAGCCTTGCCCCTATTCTCGGTATTCCCGGTATGCAGGGATTGTTGCGGCGCGCAGCTCGTCGCGTGGTCGCGGTGTCACCGATTATCGGCGGGCAGGCGCTGAAGGGTCCGGCCGGCAAGATCATGTCGGAACTGGGCCTGGATGTATCCGCTGTCGGGTGGACCCGCTGGATGAACGAGCAATACCCCGGATTGGTCGATTTGTGGGTTTGGGACGAGACCGACGAGGCGGCGGCAGGCGATTTGCGCGCCGAGGGTATGGATGTCCTGACGACATCGACGGTGATGTCAGACCCCAAGCGCGCTGCTGCATTTGGCGACTGGTTATTGGGGATGTGCAGCTGTGACCATTGAAGCGGTAGTGGCGTTGAAAACCCTTGCACAGAGCAAGCGGCGACTGTCTGCGGTGCTCAGCGACGAGCAACGTTGTGACCTGGTCGAGGCGATGGCTCAGGATGTGCTCTCCTGTCTCCTCGGGCATCCCGAGATTGACACCGTGCACGCCGTCTGTGGCGAGGGGTGGGGGCGCAGTGTCTTTCCCGAGGGGGCGCTGGTGATGTGGGAGGAAGGCGAGAGCCGGGAGGGCGGTCTCATTGCCGCTTACGAAATGGTCGCGGCGAAAACGGCGGCCGAACGACTGCTCTTCATCCATGCTGACCTGCCGTTTCTGGGCCAGGAGGATATCTCTGCTGTGATCGCTGCATCGCTTGATGACCACGCTGTACTCAGCTCGGATCTCACAGAAACGGGCACCAATGCCGTGCTCCGTTGGCGCCATCAGTCGCTGCCGCTGTGTTTTGGTGAGGACAGCTTCGCGCGGCATCAACAGGCAGCCAGAGCGACCGGGACTCCCTGGCGGGTCGTGCGTGCCAATGGTGTGGCGAGGGATGTCGACGAGCCAGAGGATCTGGATCGGCTTGGTGACGATGACCCCAACCTTGGGAAGGCAACCGCACGCTGGTCGGCGGTTGCTGACATCAAAGTGTCAATGAGCGCTACCCATCGGGCCGGCTAAGGCTGTACAGTAGCCGACCTATGGGGGCACAGCATAACGAGTGGTATGCGGCGCGATCGATGGTTGCGCTCGCGGATGGGGGTGACGTGGTCGAGATGGACGACGTTCTCATGGCGCGTGCGCGCAGTATTCGAGACACCCACTACGGCCCTCGCATTACCTATAGTCCCAAGGTGTTTATCCCGGTCACACAGCTCTGCAGAGATGTGTGCCACTACTGCACGTTTGCGAAAACGCCCTCTCAATTGAGCGCGCTGTATCTGGATATGGAGCAGATCATCGCCACAGTCCAGGAGGGCGCGCGCGCGGGATGCCGTGAGGTGCTACTGACGCTGGGCGAGAAGCCAGAGCGTCGGTATCGCGCAGCGAGGGAGTGGCTTCAGACTGCGGGCTTCGATAGCACGGTGGATTATGTGGCCGCGGTCGCGCAGCGCGTACTCGATGAGACGGGGCTCTTACCCCATGTCAATGCCGGCACCCTAAGTCGGAGTGAATTACAAACATTGCGGCCGGTCGCCGCGTCGATGGGGGTGATGCTCGAGAGCGGTGCCCATCGGCTGACCGAACGTGGAGGGCCTCACTTTGGTTCGCCAGATAAAAAGCCTTTCCGCCGTTGGTTGACGCTGGCGCGAGCGGGCGCGCTGCGTGTACCAATGACCACCGGCTTGCTGGTCGGCATCGGGGAGACCCGCGAAGAGCGAGTCAAAGATCTTCAGGGGATCGCCCGACTTCATCGCCGCTATGGCCACATTCAGGAAGTCATTATTCAAAATTTCTGTGCTAAGCCGGGGACTTTAATGGCCGATGCGCAGGACGCAGCGTTGTCAGAGTTGCTATGGACCATTGCGCAGGCGAGGGTGATTCTGCCGACCGACGTCAGTGTACAGGCGCCCCCGAACCTGAGTCCGGGGCAGCTGGGGCGTTTGATTGAGGCGGGCATTAACGACTGGGGTGGTGTGTCTCCAGTCACGCCGGATTACGTCAACCCCGAGGCACCCTGGCCCAGCCTGTCAGCTCTGCGCATGGCAACAGCGGAGCAACACAAGCACCTGCTGGCTCGGCTGACCGTTTACCCACAGTATCTCGCCGCTCCCCAGTGGCTGGATCGGGGCGTCAGACGCCATGCACTTGAGTGGGCGGATGCCGAGGGGCTCGTCCGTGATGACAGCTGGCGAGCGGGTGTGTCTGAGCGGCCACCCCAGCCG
>JAAEZV010000223.1 GCA_018222695.1 Gammaproteobacteria bacterium | reverse complement strand
CCGTGAGGAACCATGAACCTAATCTCATTTCCTGATACCCGAGAGTGTGGGCGATAGGTAGGCGAGCACCCGCCGCAGCCTCAGCGCTAGGTCATGGGCTGTTAGGTGGTTACTCACTGGGCGGCACATAACCTTCGGCCTGATCAAAGTCTTCGCCAGCCAGAAACTTGTCCATCTCACCCATCAGGTACTTGCGCGCTTCCGGATCCATCAGGCTGAGGTGTTTTTCATTGATCAGCATCGTCTGGTGGCCCTGCCATTCGAGCCATGCTTTTTTCGACACGTTGTCAAAAATATCCTGGCCTTTGGCGCCGGGCAGGGGCGGGCGCTCGAGTCCCTCGAGGTCTTCACCATAGCGTCGGCAGTGGACGGTTCTCGCCATCAGTTGCTCCTTGGAGGGTTTTCTTTCCCCAGCTTAGCCAATAGCCGCACGATGGGTGCAGGTAGACCCACCGAAGGCGGTGGGTGCAAAGCGAACCATTGTAAGTTATCGGCGTGGGATTCTACGCCAATCGTCTCGGGGTGGTTCTCGGCGCACTGCGCCCTCACCGAGTGAGCCTCCAGCTTGAAATGCGTGAAGGTGTGGTGAAAGGGTTCTTCGATACGACAGCGCTCTGCCGGTAGCGACAGGGTATTTGTTATCCATGCTTTAGCAGCAGACGCCTCCTCAAACTCCGGCGGCGCCCACAGGCCGCCCCAGATACCCGAGTCCGGTCTTTTTTGCAGCAGCACCTCCCCGGGCGCGCGCGTGACCACGGCGAGCCATCGTTGTCGCAGTGGAATCTGCTTGCGCGGCTTGCGGCCGGGAAAATCACTTTGTCGGCCCTGTGCACTGGCGGCGCAACCCCGCTCCAGGGGGCATCGCTCGCAGACCGGCCGGCTGCGCGTGCAGCAGGTCGCGCCGAGGTCCATGATCGCCTGCGTGTAGTCTGCAAGGCGCTCCTGTGGCGTGTGGTGCTCGGCAAAGGACCACAGCGTGTCGCTGACCGTCCGCTGACCGGGCCAGCCTTCGACCGCGTGGTAACGCGCGAGCACCCGCTTCACGTTGCCATCGAGAATCGGCGCCCGGGTATCCATGGCCAAAGAGAGGATCGCACCGGCGGTAGAGCGCCCAATACCGGGCAGGGCCTCGAGCCCTGCCAAGTCGCTCGGGAAAACGCCGTTGTGCGATGCGCAAACCTGTTTGGCACAGCGGTGCAGGTTTCGGGCGCGGGCGTAGTAGCCGAGGCCGGTCCACAAGTGCAATACAGTGTCCTCGGCGGCCTCAGCCAGATTTTCGACCGAGGGGAACTGCGCCATAAAACGCTCGTAAAAGGGAATGACTGTGGCGACCTGCGTCTGCTGGAGCATGATCTCCGACACCCAAACGCGATACGGCGTGCGGTTTGTTTGCCAGGGCAGGTCCTTGCGCCCGTGCTGGTCAAACCACTCGAGCAACGCGTCGGCAATGTGATCTTTTTCACTCATGAAGTGGTAAAGCTTCGCAATGAAGTAGCAGGGCTCTTTCTATACAATGGCGCCCCTAGTGTAGCGCCCGCGCAGTCTCGCGGGTTGCCCGGAGAAGACAGCATGAGTCAGCAGGAAGCGGGTGTTCGCAAGGCATCAGTCAGCCGCGAGACCCTAGAGACCCAGATTGCGGTCGAGCTATGCCTCGACGGCACCGGCCAGTGCACCCTCGATACGGGGCTGCCTTTCCTCGAGCATATGCTGGATCAGATCGCCCGACACGGTCAGGTAGATCTTGATATCAAGGCTAAGGGAGACCTGCACATCGATGCTCACCACACGGTGGAAGACATCGGCATCACCCTCGGGCAGGCGTTTAGCAAAGCGATTGGCGATAAGAAGGGCATTGTGCGCTACGGGCACGCCTATGTGCCGCTCGATGAGGCGCTATCGCGCGTGGTGATCGACTGCAGCGGTCGTCCGGGGCTCGAATTTCACGTGCCGTTTACGCGCGCCAAAGTCGGCGAGTTCGACGTTGATCTGGTGGTCGAGTTCTTTCAGGGCTTCGTGAATCACGCTGACGTGACGTTACACATCGATAATCTCCGCGGCCACAACGCGCACCACCAGGCCGAGACCGTATTCAAGGCGTTTGGCCGGGCGTTGCGCATGGCGGTCGCGCCCGACGCGGCCATGGCTGGCACCAGCCCCTCGACCAAAGGGGTTTTGTAAGCCGTGACCCGCCGGGTTGCCGTAATTGATTACGGCATGGGCAACCTGCACTCTGTGGCGAGCGCGCTGGAGCACGTGGGGGCTACCGAGGTCGTGGTCAGCCATGAACCGCAAGCTATCCTTGATGCCGACCGGGTTGTTTTCCCGGGTGTTGGGGGTATCCGTGACTGTATGGAAGCGATCCGTCGCCTCGGCTGCGATCAGTTGTTGGATCAGGTGCTGAACGTGGACCGCAAGCCGGTGCTGGCCATTTGCGTCGGCATGCAGGCCTTGATGTCTCACTCTCAAGAAAATGATGGCGTCGACTGCCTTGATGTGTTGCCAGGCCAGGTTGCCTTCTTTGGCGAGGCGCATTGCAGCGACCAGGGTGAGCGGCTGAAGGTGCCGCACATGGGCTGGAACGCCGTGCGGCCGGCCATCGATCACCCTTTGTGGCGCGGCATCGAGCCCGACACGCGTTTTTATTTTGTTCACAGCTACCACGTAGTGCCCGATAACAACGCTGTGATCGCGGGCACCTTTGATTACGGCCTCACAGGCTGCGCGGCACTGGCGCAGGAGAATCTGTTTGCAACGCAGTTTCACCCGGAGAAGAGCCATACCGCGGGGCTGACGCTACTCAAAAACTTTCTCGACTGGGACGGCACATGCTCGTAATACCCGCCATTGATTTAAAAGACGGCCAGTGCGTGCGCCTGCGGCAGGGCGATATGGCAGACAGCACGGTGTTCTCTGACGACCCCGTTGCCATGGCGCAGCGGTGGTTCGACGAGGGTGCCCGGCGACTTCATATTGTTGATCTCGACGGCGCTTTTGCAGGGGAGCCCGTCAACGCCGGCATCATCGAGGCGATCTCAAAGGCGTTGCCAACGCTGCCGATTCAGATCGGCGGCGGCATCCGCAATCTCGAGACGATTGCGCGCTATCTTGAAGCTGGGGTGGAGTACGCGATCATCGGCACCATGGCCGCCAAAAACCCTGAATTTGTCCACCAAGCTTGCGCAGCCTTTCCGGGGCACATCATTGTCGGCATCGATGCCCGAGGGGGCCGTGTTGCCGTCGAGGGCTGGGCGAGCGAGAGCGAACTCGATGCCACCGACCTTGCCAAGCGCTTTGCCGATGCGGGCGTGAGCGCGGTGGTCTATACCGATATTGACCGCGACGGCATGATGCAAGGTGTCAATGTCGAAGCAACGGTCGCCCTAGCAGCTGAGTCGGGGCTGCCGGTCATTGCCTCAGGCGGCATCAGCCAGCTTGAGGATGTGCGTGGCCTGATGCAGCACGCGAGGGCAGGCATATGCGGCGCCATTACGGGGCGCGCCATCTATGAGGGCACGTTGGATCTGGCCGAGGCTCAGACCGTCGTCGATGCTTTTCTGGAGAGCGACTGATGGCACTCGCCAAACGCATCATCCCCTGCCTCGACGTCGATCAGGGGCGGGTGGTGAAGGGCGTCAACTTTGTGGGTATTCGCGACGCAGGTGACCCGGTGGAAATTGCGCGGCGCTATAACGAAGAGGG
>JAAEZV010000222.1 GCA_018222695.1 Gammaproteobacteria bacterium | reverse complement strand
CGATCCCACACCTTCACGGCGCGCTTGTTTTTACTCTCGCCGCCAACGCGAATTCCTTCCGGATGGTAGCCATCGTTACCAAACGGTGAAGTGCCCTCGGTGCCAATCCATTTATTACCACCGGAGTGGCGCTTTTTCTGTTCTTCCAGACGTTCCTTGAACTGCTCGATCAATTCTTCCAGGCCACCCAGGCTCTCTATCTTGGCCTTGTCCTCTTCGGAGAGCTGCTTCATGAACTCCGAGCGCAGCCAGTCGTCCGGAATCATCGCCTCAATGACGTCGTCGAGGGCCTCCAGGTCCTGGAAATGCAGCCCGAAAGCGCGGTCAAAGCGGTCGTAATATTTTTCGTCCTTGACCAAAATCGCCCGGGACAGCGAATAAAAATCATCCATGTCGCCAAACGCGAGCCGCTGCTCCATCGCCTCAAGCAGATCGAGCAACTCCCGGGGCGTCACAGGCACCCCGGTGTCTTTCAGCACATGAAAGAAATTAACCAGCACTGAGCTAGCGGGCCTCGCGCCGATGCATAAATGCCAGTCGCTCCAGCAACTGCACATCCTGCTCGTTTTTCAACAACGCCCCGTACAGTGGCGGTATCGCTTTGGTCTGATCGCGGTTTTTGAGAATTTCATCGGGGATTTCATCCGCCATCAGGAGCTTCAACCAATCGATTAGCTCCGATGTCGAGGGCTTTTTCTTGAGCCCGGGTATCTCACGCAACTCGAAAAACACCTCCAGCGCTTCCTGCACCAGACTCTTTTTGATCTTCGGGTAGTGCACCGCAATGATCTCCTTCATCGTCTCCTTGTCGGGGAAATTGATGAAGTGGAAGAAGCAGCGACGCAGGAACGCGTCGGGCAGCTCTTTCTCATTGTTCGACGTGATAATGATGATCGGCCGGTGCTTTGCCTTGATCGTCTCACCGGTTTCGTAAACGAAGAACTCCATGCGGTCCAGCTCGACGAGAAGATCATTAGGGAACTCGATGTCAGCCTTGTCGACCTCGTCGATCAGCAACACAACCTGCTCATCGGCGGTAAAGGCTTCCCAGAGCTTGCCGCGCTTGATGTACTGGCCTATGTCCTCAACCTTGCCGTCCCCCAGCTGCGAGTCTCTCAGCCGCGACACAGCGTCGTATTCGTACAAGCCCTGCTGTGCCTTAGTGGTAGATTTGATGTGCCACTGGATCAGCTCTTTGCCCAGACCCGCGGCTACCTCCTCCGCCAGCATGGTTTTTCCCGTACCAGGCTCACCCTTGATCAGCAGGGGCCGCTGAAGCGCTACCGAGGCGTCAACCGCCATCCGCAGATCGTCCGTCGCGACGTACCGCTCTGTACCTTCAAACTTCATAACTCACCGCTCTTGTGTCCGAATTCATGAGGCCGAGCAGACTAACCGAAGTCCGCCTGACAAACCACTCACAGGCTGGTGCGACGCGCCTGTCTCCGCGCCCAGAAAAAGCCAGCGACTGCACCCGACAGCGCACCTCCCAGCAGCCACAGCGCACCGCTGAATGCAGACTCGAAGCCCTCGCCAAACAAGGTGTTGAACACCACGACGATGAGTGCCGGCGCCATCGATTGGACCTCTGGGCCCGGAAAAGCTGGGGCCAGCAGAACGCCAGCTATCAGCCCCAATGTCACACCACCAAGGGAGTTGAGCGGTGTGGCGAACCACAGTCTGCGCATCAGGACGATGCCGATCATCGCCGCCACCCAATAGATCAGCATGGCGGTCAGGTAGGACTGAATGGTCAGCATGGCGCGGGCTCCATGTCATCAGAAGACAGAGGGGTTTGGGGCGGCAGTTGCAAAAAATAGCCTTTAGCGGCGATCTCTTCCATCACGCGCATCGCGCTCTGCGCGGCGAGCGGCTGCTCCGCTGTCAAAGTCAGCGAGAGTACTTTTTCAGCCGGCCTAAAGACTTCCTCCAGACCATCGGGCCACTCATTGGGGGGCAGCCCCTCAGGGAGAAACAGAAACGTGTCCGGCCTCCGCGCGGTCTTAAAAACCGCCACATCCATGCTAGCGGGCAACGTCATGACGCGGCCCTCTCTTTCAGGCGCTCGCGCAACGGTGCCACCACAGTCTCTGCTCGCCAGCCAGACCAATTGTCGGGTGCTGCTAAGGATGGATTCATCTGCTCGCGAATCAGGTGCTCAAGGTCCGCTTTGGGCATCAGCACTTCGGCTGGAACATCCATGCTCTCGGCAATCTGCTTCAGACACTCAGATAGCATGGACACCAATCCGCGCTGTTCACTGGCCAACGGTTTCAGGATAAGGGCGGGTGGTTGATCTGTGTCGGCATCCGCCGCGCCCACAATGCGCGCGACCAGCTCATCCCCGGCTCGTCGCACCAATCCCTGTGGCATATCTTCTACTGCCGCCAGTGCTCTGACGGACCGGGGCACCGACCGCGCGACCGCCATGACAATTTTGTCGTTCAATATCCAGCTGCGGGGGCGATCACGATGACGCGCTTCCCCCTCGCGCCACTCGACCACCTCAGCCAACACCCGCTGTTGCTCGGGCGGCAGCCGATAGGCGGTTTTGAATTTGGCGATAGGCGGCTTGCCGCCGGGGCGCAGCCGCGCGCCCTCTTCCAATATCCAGTCCAGCCGATTGAGCTCCATCGCCCGGTTTTGCAGTTGCACACCCATGGGGTGGAGATAGCTCACGTCCTGCGCAGCATACTGCGCCTGCGCATTGCTCAGCGGTCTCTGTAACCAATCGGATTGGGTTTCATCTTTCGGGAGCTCGATATCAAAAAAGTGTGCGACCAACGCTCGATAACTTTGCCCCGCACCCAACCCCAGCAGGGCGGCTGCTCGCTGCGTATCAAACAGGGGTGCAGGCAGTACGCCGAGCCAATGGGAAAACACCTCCAGATCTTCACTCGCACTATGAATCAACTTCGTCTGGGAAGGATCAGTCAGAAACGCCCGCAGCGCGCTGACATCATCAAGTTGCAGCGGATCTATCAGATAGGGCTCATCACCCCAACACACCTGCAGCAAGGCGACCTGTGGGAAAAACGTATCACGACGGCGAAATTCGGTATCGATTGCCACCAGTGGGTGATGCCGATTGTCTGACAGCAGCGAACCCAATGCTTCGCTGCTCTCGATTAATGTCCAGCTCACTCGCGCACCACCGTTCTGCCGCTGAGCGCGTGTGCCAGCGTGTTGGCGTCGGTGTATTCCAACTCGCCGCCCAGCGGGACGCCGTGAGCAATGCGTGACACCGTGACGGTGGCGGCCCGGGCCCGCTCGCTGATGTAATACGCCGTGGCTTCGCCCTCTACGGTGGGATTGGTGGCCAAAATCACCTCTTTGATCTCGCCATCAGCAAATCGCTGAAACAGCGCCTCAAGCCCCAGTTGCTCGGGTCCAATACCATCGATAGGCGACAGATGCCCCATCAGCACGTAGTAGTGCCCCCGGAAACTGCCGCTCTGCTCAATCGCCATGACATCAGCGGGCGCCTCCACGACACACAGCGTCGTCGGGTCTCGCTTAAGATCGGAGCAGATCTCGCAGATCTCCAGCTCGGTAAAATTGCGGCAGCGACTGCAGTTTTTCACTTTGGACAGGGCCACCTCGATGGCTTCCGCGATCTGTTGGGCCCCTTCGCGATCCCTTTCCAGCAAATGCAGGGTCATGCGCTGGGCTGACTTAGGCCCCACCCCGGGCAGGTGCCGCAGGCCTTCAATCAACGCTTCAATTGATGGG
>JAAEZV010000221.1 GCA_018222695.1 Gammaproteobacteria bacterium | reverse complement strand
AGTCGATGCATACCGCCATCCACCAGCCAGACACCTTCGAGCTCGACGTGCGCGATGAGCATCAGCGTGGCGGGCGTGCTGAGTGGCGAGGAGCCCACATAGGTGGCATAGCGCGCGAATAGCTGGCGCAGTCGCTCATCAGAGAAAAAGTTACCCAGCGCGCGCCACAAGTTGGGGGCGGGTCTAGCCGCCATCAGTGAACTGGGGTGGTGTTGACGCAACACGCGACCCACCAGTGTCACCGGGTCGGGCTTTGATGCGGTCATGAAAGTTTCAGAGAGCGTCTGATGAATACGTGCACTCTGCGAGTAGAAGCGTTCAAAGCCAACGGCGTCGTCTATGCCTGCGAAATCTTCAATGGACTGGCGGGAGCGCTGAGCATCTGGATACAAATCGAGCACGCCGCCGTGACTCCAGGCATGGCGCGCAATGATCGGGCTCTCCAACAGTGTCAGCCGATCATTCAGGCAGGCGCCGGCGTCCGCAAACAGTTGCTCGAAGATCGAGCGCATGGTCAGGACGGTAGGGCCGCCGTCGACCTCCCGGTCATCGACTGCGCGCGTGTGCATCTTGCCGCCGGGCGCGTCCCCGCGCTCAAGGAGCGTGACCCGGAACCCCGCGCGCGCGAGATCGATGCTGGCGGACAAACCACCCGCACCGGCGCCGATCACAATGGCGTGCTTGGCGCTCATGCGACCCGCAACTTGCTTCGCAGCGGCCGGGTGACGACGCGCTGGTGATAAATGATTAACGTCAGACCCACAATGAGCGGTACCGCCCAGAGCCCGGGTTGCAGCGCCAGCTCAGGAATGAATCGCACGGCACCAAAGGCAAAGAATGCCGTGTACACCGAGATGCCGGCGCCGACGAGGCACTTGATGTGTTCCTTGATGCGGTCTGTCGGCAGTGGTTGTGGCTTATAGATGAACCATAAATTGGTGGCCACCGTGGCGAACCCGACCATGGAGATGCCCATCATCATCGGCTCTGCGGCTGCAACGCCCCGCACAAAACAGTTGGCTGATACAACGGTCAACAACACCTGAGAGAGCAGGTTATGCCAGACGCGATTGCGCAGGTGATCGCGGCCATTGCGTAGACTGAGCCAGCCCTGCCAGGCGAGGTTGACCGTCAGGATGGCGAGGTAAAGCATCATCCAGCCAAAGACATTGGTAATCGCTTGTGGATCCGCGAAGATTGGGTGCGCTGCCAAATGCGGATGAGTACCTGTGGGGTCAGACAAGGTAGTGAGGCTGATCGCGACGGCGGTGAAGCCGGTGGCGATCATTGACTGAACGAATAAGGTGCCGGCGCGACGATGCAGTACGCCACCTTTCTTCCCGGCGATCGGAATCCACACCACAATCAGCCCGACCGTACCGGTGGCGATGTGCAGCCCCACCAGCCACTCAAAAAGAGTGTGGGTCGACACCATCAGGCCCCCCCTCCATACTGCATCGATCGAGTCGGGACTGTGAGATGAGCGCACCGGAGCTGTATATCCCACCCAAGCCGCTGTCGCTGTGGTCGGTGGTCGCGCTTGCGCGCGTGCTGTGGAAGGGGGATGGCAACTTGCTTGAGCTCCTGCCCGCAGCTGCCTATCACTTTGACGTCGGTAACCTGGGTTACTCCCGGCGCTCGACGGTGCTCTTCAACGAGCCCGACGCCGTGCGCGAGATCATGCGCGATGCCGAGGGCGTGTTCCCCAAGAGTGACCTGATGGTCAGTGCGCTGGAGCACCTGATCGGCGACAGTATTTTTGTGACCGATGGCGAGCGCTGGAAACGCCAGCGAGCAATGATTGACCCCGCCTTCTCGCACATGCGCATCAGCCATGCCTTTGGCGCGATGAAGGCGGCCGTTGATGATCACCTGCTGACGCTGGAGGACAAGGCTGCGTCCGGCGAAGCGTTCTCCCTCGACCTCGCCATGAGTCACCTTACGGCGGACATCATCTGCCGCACCGTGTTCTCGACGCCGCTGCAGAGCGGTGTGGCGGTCGATGTGTTCGAGGACTTCACGCTGTTTGAGCGCTCTGCGGTGCAGGTCGACGTGTTGCGTCTGATCTTTAAGCCCGCCTGGAGTGACATTCCTCAGCCGCCGGAGGTGCTGGCCGCCTGCGAGCGAATCCGTCGACACCTGGGGACGTTGGTTGATTCGCACCTCGATAACCCTGAGGCCTTCGACGACATCGCCAGTAGCGTTATCGCCGCACGCGACGAGGAGACCGGTGAACCATTCTCCCGCGAAGCGCTCATTGATCAGCTGGGCGTCTTTTTTCTGGCCGGCCACGAGACCACGGCGAGTGCGCTGACCTGGGCGTTTTATATTTTGGCTGACCAGCCCCACTGGCTCGCCCGGCTGCGCGAGGAGATCGCCGCCGTCGTCGGTGATGCGCCGATGAGCTTTGAACACACTAAACAACTGCCGCTGACCAAGGCGTTTTTCAAAGAGACATTGCGGTTGTATCCACCGATTACCTTCATGCCGCGGGTGGCACTGCGCGAGGCCACAGTGGGTGGCCGGCGTCTGCGCAAGGGGGCGCTGGTCATGATCGCGCCGTGGACGCTGCAGCGACACAGTAAGTGGTGGCCAGACCCCCACGCGTTCAAACCCGAGCGATTCCTGCCCGAGCAGGAGGCGGCGCTGGTACAGGGTGCCTACATTCCCTTTGGTCAGGGACCTCATACCTGCGTGGGAGCTGGTTTTGCGCAGACGGAAAGCGTGTTGATTTTGGCTGAGTTGGTGCGGCGCTTCGATTGGTTGCTGGAGCCCGGTCAAACCGTACGGCCCGCTGCGCGAATGACCACGCGGCCCGCTGACCAGGTCATGCTTCACGTTCGTTCCCCCGCGGCATAACCGCCGCTTGCTCGGGAGCTTCCCGACGGAACTCTTGTTGAAACCCCGGCTTGAACCAGTGCCAGGCAATATCACACTGACTGGCATCGCCGATGGGTATGCGCTCGCGGATCGATCGCCAGATAAATTCCCAGCACAGGGGTGTCATCAAGAAAAAGGGCAGGGGGTCGCGCCAGGACCAGACGGCATCGCGAGAGATGAACAAATCCCGCAGACAGCGGATCAACTCGGGTATCTGAAATCGGAATAGGTGCTTGTATGCCTCGGTAAGCGTGGAGTAGCTCCACTGTGCGCGCTTGCCGGCGGGGGTAATGGAAGGGGCTCCCATGTCCTCGCCCATCACCGCGGCGCCCAACCACGCCTCATCGATGAAGTGCACGCCGCTACTGAGCCGGGGATTGCATTCTATGCCCCAAGGAATGCCGCTGCGGTCGAGAATGAAGTCGAAGCTCAGAAACCCGGTGACATCGGTGTCGGCGACAAATTGTTCAATCCACTGCTTGACCGAGAACGGCGTGGGCGCGCTCTGGAAGCCAACCGCCACTGTGCCACTGTGGGTGCTGCCCCGATAACTAGCCGTGGCTTTTACCTCGCCGGCATCCACCCAGCTCAGTGTATACAGATGATTACCTTGAACTCTGCGTTGCAGGAGCATGTCCTGTGACGGCGGTGGCAGGGTGCTGCCCGGTGGAATGAACGACACCTCGGTGCCAGAACACCCGCGGCGCGGCTTAAGCACGCACTCGGTTTGGCGAATCAGCGACCGAGCCTCGCCATCGGCAGTGGTGTAGACAGAGGGGGCCGTCACGCCCCGGCTGATTGCGTAGCTCACGAACGCCAGCTTGTCGTGCCACTGCGCGATCCACTCGGCCGATGGGCCCACGT
>JAAEZV010000220.1 GCA_018222695.1 Gammaproteobacteria bacterium | reverse complement strand
GCCCCGTCAGCGGGCATCCCCGTACTAGAGGGCGCCGCATTAGCTAGCGGCAGAAACACCGCGGCGGCGATCATCAGGCCTATTCGCCGCGTCAGATCTTTCACTGTGATCATCTCTGAGTCGCTTCTTCTGTTCGTATCAATAAGACAGTGTTTCCTCTACCGCCGCCATGACCCGCTCCACGCTGGGCACATAGTTGGCCTCGAGGCAGGGCGTCGCAGGCACCGGCGTGTGGGGTGAAGTCACCCGCTTAACGGGCGCGTCAAGCGTATCGAAACCGCGCTCCACCACCAAGCCCGCGATCTCCGAGGCCATACTGCAGTAAGGGTTCGATTCATCCACCACCACCAAACGCCCGGTTTTGGCGAGGCTCTCTAGCACCGAGCCCTCATCCAGCGGTGACAGCGTGCGCAAATCAATAACCTCAGCGCTGATACCTTTTTGCGCTAGCTGGGCAGCGGCTTGTTCAGCAATCACTGCCGTGCGCGACATGCCCACGATCGTGATGTCCGAGCCTTCAACGGCGGTGCGCGCCTGACCGAAAGGTAGCAGGTACTCACCCTCGGGCACCTCACACTCATCCATATACAGCGCCTTGTGCTCGCAGAAGATCACGGGGTCATCATCGCGGATCGCCGTGGTGAGCAACCCCTTGGCATCGGCTGCATTAGCCGGCGTCACCACTTTGATGCCCGGTATCGCGGCCAACAGCGGGTAAAGGATCTGCGAGTGCTGCGGGCCCGTGCCGGTGCCGGCGCCTATCATGGTGCGTATCACCACCGGCGTGCGCGCCTGGCCGCCAAACATATAGCGGAACTTGGCAATCTGATTCAGGATCTGGTCAAGGCATACGCCCAGAAAATCGACAAACATGAGTTCTGCAACCGGGCGCAGCCCCGTCAACGCCGCACCACCTGCAGCGCCCACAATCGCCGACTCGGTAATCGGTGTATCGATCACCCTGTGCAGGCCAAACTTGGCGGGCAGCCCATCGGTAATGCCGTACACACCGCCCTGATCACTGGCCACGTCTTCCCCGAGCACAATCACTCGCTCGTCGCGTTCCATCTCCTGATGGAGGGTCTGGTTAATCGCTTCACGAATCGACATTTTCATCACTGAAGCCTCCCCTCGTAGTGGATGTACACATCGGTATATAGCTTATCTGGCGTCGGATCGGCGGCGGCGTAGGTCACCTCAAAGCCGCGGTCAATTTCCTCGAAAATGGCGGCATCGATCTCGGCGATCTGTTCCTCAGTCAGCGCGGCAGCTCGAGGATCCGCGAGGAAGCGAGGAAGTGGATCGCTGACCGCCCGCTCCGCATCGAGCTCGGCCTGATCGCGGTAAGCCTGGGCATCGCCCTCGAAGTGGCCGTAGTAACGATTACACACTGCCTCGATCGCCGTCGGGCCTCCGCCCTCGCGTCCGCGCGTGATGGCTCGCTGGCAGGCGTCGTACATCGCAAAGAAGTCGCTGCCATCGACCACCTCGGCGGGCATGCCATAGGCCCCGGCGCGCTCGGCAATGCGGCCGTCGGGCTTGGGGCTTTTGGTGAATTCAGCGTAACGATTGTTCTCATACATGAAGATCATCGGTAGCTGCAGGACCACCGCAAGGTTAAGAGATTCCGCAACGGTGCCCTGGTCCGACGCGCCATCGCCAATGAAGGCCATGGACACCGCACCGTTACCCAATGTTTTTGCGGTGAGGGCAGCGCCCGCGGCAATCGGCGGGCCGCCGCCCACAATGGCATTGGCGCCCAGCATACCCTTGGACATATCAGCGATGTGCATCGAACCGCCTTTGCCATTGCAGAGGCCGTCCTCTTTGCACGCGAGCTCCAGCAGCATCGACTCGATTTCGCAGCCCTTCGCTATGCAGTGACCGTGCCCTCTGTGGGTACTGGCAATGTAATCCTCATTGGTCATATCGAGACAGGCGGCAACCGCAATCGCCTCCTGATTCCGATAGATATGAATAAATCCGGGCAACTTGCCCTGCTGGTATTCAGAGCGCATGCGCTCCTCAAACTCGCGGATGGTTTTCATCAGCCGATAGGCGTCGGCCAGTTTTTCAGGTGACATGTCCATGAGACCTCCCCCGAAGGTGTTTCAAAGACTGGGCAAAGAAAGGGCCCCAGAGGGGCCCCAAGAATACTGCCATGGATCGATCAGAAGCTGTATCCGATTTGAACGCCATACTCACGCGGTGGTCCGAAGCGAGAGAAGTTCCACAACGTCGCGACCGGGTTGGCCGATACACGATACCGCTCATCGGTGAGGTTCTTACCGTAGACCGAGATTTCAAAGCCCTCGGTGCCGGTGTAGGTGATGTAACCATTCACCAGCGTGCGCTCCTCAAGCTGGGTATTACCTTTTTGCTTGATCACCGGATTCTCAGCCGTACCTCCCTGGAAGTTTGCCGGGAAGGAGCTGGACTGCGCATCGTCCTGATAGTGCATGTTCACGTTGTAAGTGATCATGGCGCCACTGGAGAGGTCCTGGAAGTAGCTCACGCCAATGCCATAGTTGAGCTCGGGTGAGAACGGCACCTCGAGGCCACTCAGATCCGGGTTGATTTGGCCACCCGCACCTGCGATACCGAGATCACCTGGGTTAATGCCCGGACGATAGTCATCGTACTCGTGGTCCAACCAGCCCAGATTACCGTCGATACGGATGTTATCCGTGACCGCCCACTGCATCTCAACTTCGATACCCTGCGCGGTTGACTCGCCCACGTTCACAGCCTGGGTTTCCTGAAAGTCGTTACCCGCGGCGTCCTTGATCGTCACAACGGTATCGCGCTGCAGACTTTCGTAGGTCGTATTGAAGTAGGCAGCGTTCAAACGGAGCGTGCCATCAAGCAGATCGGCCTTCATGCCGATCTCGATGTTTTCGTTCTCTTCAGAATCGTACGCCGCGCAAGAAGTCGGGGAGCCGCAGGTCTCCGAGAAGCCTCCCGCCACAAAGCCTGTCGCAAAACTGGCATAGCCCATGATGTTATCAGTGAACTTGTAGTCCGCGACCACTCGGAAGGTCGTCTTGGTCCACGTCTCAGAGTTCTTCTGGACGTTACCAAAGGCCGATTCCGGCAGTGGGTTAGTAAAGGGCCCTTGAGCCTGGTCCAACGTGATGAAGTTACTGACAGGATTGGCAGCAGTACCCAAGTTTTGGCGGACGAAGTCCTTTTCATCATGGGTATAGCGAAGGCCACCGGTCAGGGTCAAACGATCAGTCACCTCGAACGACCCATCGGCATAAGCGGCCCACGTGCTGCGATCTTGCGTGGTGTACTGAATTTCAAAGGTGTCGCGGTAGAAATTCGCACCAGCCAAAGGCAGGAAGAACCCGAGGCTTGCAAACACATTGAACTCGAGATCATCCGTGTAGGACGCAGCGCCCGCGACAAAGTTGAAGGGGCCGTCGTATTGACTGGCCACACGCAGCTCCAACTGAGTCGTGTCTCGGGTCGTATTTCGGCTCGCGTCATACAGTGACGTGTAGGCCTCACCGGTATAGGTACTCGCTAGAATCTCGTCCTGGTCGCGCATCCCGGTGATGGCTTTGACCAGGTAGTTACCGAGGTCAAATTCCATGTTCAGGTAGATGCCGTCAGCGTCGATCTGGTGGCCACTGTTCATATCGATCAGCGAGTTTTGCGTGTAGCTTTGGCCCGTGATGAACGGGTCACTAATACCCTGGGTCTGATATCCAGGGAAACCAATCAGCGGCCAGATGTAACCCTCGCCCTCAGGAGTATCATTCGCCGTG
>JAAEZV010000219.1 GCA_018222695.1 Gammaproteobacteria bacterium | reverse complement strand
GGGGTGGCGCCACCAAAGAGCGGGTCACCGAAGCGTTCAAAATTATTCTCTCTGATGAAAACGTGAAGGCTGTTCTGATCAATATCTTTGGCGGCATCGTCCGATGCGATTTGATTGCAGAGGGCGTCATTGGTGCGGTTGAGGAAGTGGGGGTCGATGTGCCGGTTGTCGTGCGTCTCGAGGGTAACAATGCGGCGCTCGGGAGAGAGGTGTTGGCCGGAAGCGGTCTGAATATTCAGGCGGCGGAGAGTCTGACTGACGCTGCTCAAAAAGTGGTAGCCGCGGCGGGAGGTGCGTCATGAGTATCCTGATCGATCAAGACACCCGCGTGATCTGCCAGGGATTCACCGGTTCGCAGGGCACTTTCCATTCGGAGCAGGCGATCGCCTACGGCACCAAGATGGTTGGCGGCGTGACCCCCGGCAAGGGAGGGCAGACGCACCTCGATTTGCCAGTGTTCAATACCGTGTCCGAGGCTGTTGCGGAAACGCAGGCGCAGGCCTCTGTGATCTATGTCCCCGCGGCCTTTTGTAAAGACTCTATCCTTGAGGCGGCCAATGCAGGCATTGAGCTGATTGTCTGTATCACAGAGGGCGTGCCAACACTCGATATGCTCGACGCAAAGGTCAAATGCGATGAGTTGGGTGTGAGGCTGATCGGGCCCAATTGCCCCGGCGTTATCACGCCCGGTCAATGCAAGATCGGCATCATGCCGGCGGATATTCATTTGCCGGGTAGGGTCGGGATCGTGTCTCGTTCCGGGACGTTGACCTATGAAGCGGTCAAGCAGACTACTGACGTGGGCTACGGTCAGTCCACCTGCGTCGGCATCGGCGGAGATCCGATTCCGGGTTCTCACTTCATCGATATTCTGGGCTTATTTCAGGAAGATCCTGCCACCGAGGCGATCGTGATGATCGGTGAAATCGGCGGCACGGCTGAGGAAGAAGCTGCGGAGTTTATTCGCAGCAATGTGACCAAGCCTGTGGTCTCCTATATTGCGGGCGTGACGGCTCCCAAGGGCAAGCGCATGGGCCATGCGGGCGCGATTATTTCCGGGGGCAAGGGCACTGCTGATGAGAAATTTGCTGCGCTGGAGGCGGCGGGTGTCCGCACCGTACGCTCTCTGGCGGATATCGGCGCGGCGCTCACTGAGATCACCGGTTGGTGAGCCCTTCCTGTAGCCCAAAGCCCGCTTAAGGCGGGTTTTTTTTTGCCTGACGACAGCCGACGGCCTTGAAAAAGGCGTGTGAAGCCCCATTTCATCTGGACTAGCGAAAAAAGGATTCCTCATGACTGCTGAAGCCACCCAAACGATGGGTTTTCAAACCGAGGCGAAGCGACTGCTTCATCTCATGATTCATTCGCTGTACTCGAACCGGGAGATATTTCTCCGCGAGCTGATCTCCAATGCTTCCGACGCCATTGATAAGCATCGATTTGCGGTCATCGGCGATACGAACTTGGGTGCGGGAGTGGGTGACTATCGGATCCGGGTGGAAGCGGACAGTGAGGCAAAGACCATCACTATCGACGATAACGGGATTGGCATGTCCCGGGATGAGGTCGTCGATAACCTCGGCACCATCGCAAAGTCGGGCACCGCCGCCTTTATGGAGCAACTGTCTGGCGACCAAAAAGCAGATAGCCAGTTGATTGGTCAGTTTGGCGTGGGTTTTTATTCGTCGTTTATCGTCGCGGACCATGTTGTGGTGGTGACGAGAAAGGCAGGAGAGGAGACGGCTACCCAATGGGAGTCTGCAGGCGAAGATGAATTCACCATCAGTGAGTCATCCAGGGACTGCGCCGGTACCACTATTACGCTGCACCTCAAAGACGATGCGGAAGAGTTTGCCGATAGCTGGCGTGTGCGATCGGTGATCAAGAAGTATTCCGATCACATTTCTGTACCGGTGATGATGCCTGAGCCGCCCGCGGCAGCGGGGGATGATGAGGATGCCGCAGAGGTGCCTGCCGAGCCCGAATGGCAGGCGGTTAATGAGGCCAAGGCATTGTGGACACGCAGTCGCTCTGAAGTCACTGACGAGGAGTACCAGGCGTTTTACAAACACATCTCGCACGACTTCGAAGATGCGCTGAGTTGGAGTCACAACGCTGTAGAGGGCAAGCTGGAGTACACCTCGCTACTGTATTTGCCGCAGCGCGCGCCATTTGATCTATGGCAACGCGAGGGCGCCCGAGGATTAAAGCTTTACGTCCAGCGCACCTTCATCATGGATGAGGCAGAGCAGTTTCTGCCCATGTACCTGCGCTTTGTGAAGGGCGTGCTGGATTCCAGTGACCTGCCCCTGAATGTCTCGCGAGAGCTGCTGCAGCAGAACCAGCAGGTGGACGCGATTCGCAGCGCATTGACCAAGCGCGTGCTGGACATGCTCTCAAAAATGGCGAGCAAGCAGCCCGATGACTACATTCGTTTCTGGGACACCTTTGGCGCGGTGTTGAAAGAGGGTCCCGCAGAGGACTTCACTAATCGCGAGAAAATTGCTGATCTGCTGCGTTTTGCTACGACCCGTGACGACGAGTCCGCGCAACGGATTTCCCTGAAGCAATATGTCGAGGCGATGAAGGACGATCAGCAGTCCATCTATTACGTCGTGGCAGAGAACCATGCGACTGCAAAGAATAGTCCCCATATCGAAGCACTGCGCAAGCAGGGTGTTGAAGTGTTGTTGCTGTCTGATCGTGTCGACGAGTGGTTGATGAGCCACTTGGCAGAATATGACGGCAAGCCGCTGCGGGATGTCGCGAAGGGCGAGTGGGACGAGAACGCCGACGACGAAGACGCGAAGAAGGCGCTCGAAGCGGCAGGGAAAGCCAGCGAGTCCCTGATTGAGCGCATGCAGGGCGTGCTGTCCGAACGGGTCGCCGGTATTCGGCCAACGACTCGGCTCACGTCGTCACCGGCCTGTTTGACGGTTGCTGAACACGAGATGGGTGCGCAAATGCGACGCATTATGGAGGCGGCGGGGCAGGAGATGCCCGAAACCAAGCCCACCATGGAAATTAATGTTGAGCACCCGCTTTTGCAGCGGTTGGATCAGGAGTCAGATGAGGACCGCTTTGCTGATTTGGCGCAAATTCTGCTCGATCAGGCAGCGCTTGCCGAGGGGTCCGTGCTCGAGGATCCGGCGACGTATGTCGCCCGTCTCAATAAGCTCCTGGTGGAAATGAGTAGCTCCTGAAGTGCTGCTGACCCTGTGGCGTCACGGTGAAGCGGGTTCTGCTGCGATAGATGAGGTCCGCGCACTGACGGCGCGTGGCCGCGAGGAGGTTATAGCGATGGCGAGCGGTTTTGCGGCCTGGGTGGGTGCATCGGCGCCCCCTGTCTCGCTTCTGCGGTATAGCCCCTTCCGCCGGACAATCCAGACAGCGGAATTGTTGGGCGAGTTGTTGTGTCCGAGCAGTACGGAGGTAGATCCTTCTTTGGCTCCGGGCGCTTATCCGGATGCTTTTTCGGAGCAGGATTACGCAGGGCACGAGCACGTTGTCATGGTGTCCCATCAGCCTTTTTTGTCCCAAGCGATCGCCCTCTGGACCGATGATGTGACGCTGGCAGCTCTGGCGCCTGGCGGTTACTCGACGCTTGGGGTGACATGTCTTGAGCGGGGTGGTGCAGCGTTACTCCGGCATTGTCCGGATCCTCGTGATTATATAAGCGAAGCGCGGACATGATCGCAGGTCGCGCGTTCTCAGTTACGGCCGATGGTCTCAGTTATGCAGGGCTTGAGTGGGGGGATCCCAATGGTTATCCC
>JAAEZV010000218.1 GCA_018222695.1 Gammaproteobacteria bacterium | reverse complement strand
GAGCAGATATCTGCCGGGATGTGCCAGCCGCCAAAAAAACGCGGCGCGATGCGCGGCCCGCTGGTGGCAAACGTCTCGCGGCGTTTTAGCGCGTCAAAAATGGCGTCTCGGGTGTTTTGCTCGGCCCACACGCCGGCGAGTCCGCCGGGATTCTGGAATGCGACCGCGCGGGGGCGGCCACCCACAGTCAGTGTTTGTTCGGGAGTCGTGCCGTACTTATAGGGCTGCTCGTACTCGCTGACGGCGCCAGGCGCGGCGGTGTGAGAGTCCGTACTGCCGATAAACCCAAATTGGTAAGGGTTAATGCCGAGGCGTTCTTTCTCTCTCAAGCCGTCGATCAGCGCGTAGCGCACGTAATCGTTGCGACTGGTGCAGCCTTTGCCCGCCTGCGCACCTTTGCTTTGCTCCTCCGCACAATCTGACAGCTCAGGTTGCCCAAAGTCACGAATCTTCTCGAACTCGCAGAGTTCATCATTGCCGCCCAGGACCTGATACATGCCGTTTCGGCATTCACTTTCCCCCTTGATTTGCATCATCTCGACCACCGGTTCGAGTCTTGCGCGCAGGGCCGCCTCTTCACGCTGTCGCGCCAATGGCAGTTCGGCGTATTCGGCGCGAAACAGCTGACCATTGGAGAGGTTAGGGTTGTGGGGAATGGCAATGGCCTCACAGCCCGAGCCAGATTCATTGCACTGCTCGAGTAGTTGACGGCGCATGTCCATTTCCACGGGTGTTTCCAAGGCAGAGATAGGGAGCTCGGGCACGATCTCGTTGCGCAGGATGATATTGCGGTGGATCTTGGTGGATTGGGGTGAGCGGCTGTATTCCCAGGCATTGAACGTGGTGAAACTACAGTTCGAGGACCGGTCGTACCAGCGCTCGGCTGATGCCTGAACGGATTGCCAAACATTACCGAGTTCCTTTCGACAGGCTGCCTGGTTCTCGCCACACACGTCGTCCCGGCGGCCCCCGATTTCTATAAGACCGCCAATGCGCGCACGAAAGCCTCTCACCCCCAGGGCTTTGGCCAATAAAGAATCCTGTTCACCGCGATAAATGGCGCAGCCGGTACTGTCGTAGGAGCGGGAGCCCGGCGTGGTGCACAGTGACACCTCGGCCATCCACTCTGCGTGATCGGTGACTGCGGCGAAGTCCAAGGGCCGGTCAATCTGAATCGTTTTTGACTCAGCCCCGGGGGCGCCGCCGTAGAGAGGGATGGGTGTGCCGGTGGCGAAGGCGTAGGCATCGTCGGGCAGGGTGCGGGTACCGAGGGAGTTGGCGTCCATCGATAGCGAGGTGTGCAGATGCAGGTCCCCAAATAGCGGCTGACGCTCCTCGACCACATGGGTGCAGGGGTCACGTGGCAGGGGCTCCCCGGCGATAGCGGGCCCCGGCGGGGGATCCCAAGGATCAGCGGTCAGTATCAGCCGACCTATATCGCAACCGGAAATGGCACTGACTGCTAAAACGACAGTGAGTCTTGGCAGCGCCGTCAACCGGCCGAGAACAGCGCGACTCGGTGGAGACAGGCTAAAAATGAGATGCGCCCAAACCAATGCCGCCGTCTACCTCAAGCGCCACGCCGGTTACCCACTCGGCGCAAATCAAATACTCCACGCCCTCTGCGACCTCGGTGCCTGTGCCAATGCGCCCTAGCGCGTGCAAGCCGGCTACGGCGTCATAGCGGTCTTTGGCTTGTTCCGCTGTGAATAAGCCAGCGCGGAGGTTCAGCTCCGTCGAGACCGCGCCCGGCAGAATACAGCCGGTGCGGATCTGCTTGGGCCCGAGCTCAGCGGCCATCACCTTCGTCAGGCCCTCCAGCGCCGCCTTGGTGGTGGCGTAGGGCGAGGCACCCGGGAAGGCCCGCCGCGTATGAGTGGAGCCAATGAAAACGATGGCCCCTTGGGTTGGCTCGAGGTGAGGCACCGCCATGCTCGACAGCATCATGGCTGAGACCACGTTGGTGTCGAATGCGTCCTTTAAGAAATCCTCGGTGTAGCCGTCGACCGGCTGCCGGTACATGTTGCCAGCGTTGTTGACGAGCGCATCGAGTCGGCCGCCGTGTTCAATTGCGGCGGCGAGCATAGTCTCGCGGTCAGCCTGCACGGTCACGTCTCCCTGAACAACGTGACACCGCTCACCCAATTCATCCTTGATTTCCTCGAGTTTTTCGAGGCGCCGTCCGCTGATCGTGACTCGGGCGCCTTGGCCGCAGAAGCGGCGGGCACAGTCTGCGCCGATACCCGAGCCGCCACCCGTCACCAAAATCGACATGTCTTCCAGTTTTCTCATTGTGCTTTCTCCGCGGTGAGCCTGGCTGGCAGGGTGAATCTAGTCAGTCCGGTCGTGCGGCGGTTATTCACGCAAACCTGCCTGTCGCATCATTGGGAGGAGGGTATTCCGAAACTGGGTCAGGCCCTCCTCGTAGTTGACCCAACTTAGGGTAATGCCATCGAGCCCGGCATTCGAGAACGCCAACATGCCATCAACGACTTGCTCGGGCGTACCGACCAGGGGGATCGCGCCATAGCCTGCGATCAAATTGGCGGCCATGGCTTCCCAACCATCACCGAGTGCGCTCTGCGAGTTGGGCACCAACACATCCAGAAGATTGCGAACACCTTCCCAGTCGCCGCGGTCGTAGACGTATTCGCGGACAAAGTCCTGCGCCTCCTGCTCGGTTTCTCTGCAAACAATGTAGGCCTGCCCAAAAATCTGCATGTCTCGATTGAACCGCTCTTTCGCCAAACGCCGGCCATTAGCGGCGACGTCACCCGCTGTAGCCATGTCCTGTGCCACCACAAAGTTAAAGTCGGCATGCGCTGCGGCGAACTCCTGGCCCCTGGGGCTATTGCCCGCGCTCATCAGCGCCGGCCATGGTTTTTGCAGTGGTTTGGGTTCCGAATAGCACCCGGGAGAGGTGAAGTGGGGCCCGGCATAGTCAAATTCGCCTTCGACGGTCCAGAGCTCCTTGCATAGCGAAATCCAGTCATCGGCTACGTCATAGCGCACATCGTGCTCTTTTTGCGGTACACCAAACATGGCGATTTCACGCTCATTCCAGCCCGCAACGATGTTGAGTCCGAAGCGACCTCCAGAAATGTGATCAATCGTTGCCACCTCTTTGGCGGCCCGGACCGGGTGCACGGTGGGTACATGGAATGTCGCAAACACGCCGATTTCCTCCGTTTTGGCGGCCAAACCAGCAGCCCAGGTAAAGGTTTCAAAGTTGCGATGGTTGAAATTCACCTTGCCGCCCATGCCTTTCCATCGGGCGACGGGAATGACCGCTTCAATACCAGCCTGCTCCGCCAGCTGCGCGATTTTTACCGACTCATCCCATTCAACCTTGAGCGTGTCCGTTCGCTCTGTCATGGAGCAGCCGCTACTGACGTTCAGTCCAAACACGCCAAGCTTGAGCTTGTGAGGGCTGCGTTTCAGTGGGTGTGCTGGTGTGTTACCGCTCATAGATGATCGCCTCGTGATTTCATTATTTTGAGGGCGCGCCCCGTCAAGTCGATCCAGTGTGTCAGAGTCTGTCGAGCTTGCAAAGCACACCTAATTCATCAATTAATATTATTAATAACAGTAGCTTGAGGGATATTCCTCAATTATTTTCCGGGCGCAGGATACGCGGCACAGTGGAGGGCAAGCGTGCCAGGGGAAAACCAATCCTGACGATGTCGCGTAAAACCTCTCGTGCCAACATTTGGAGCGCGTCATGGCCAAGTCCACATCAGTTGATCAGCTGAGTTCTCAGGGAGCTTGCAGTCGCAGCGAGTTT
>JAAEZV010000217.1 GCA_018222695.1 Gammaproteobacteria bacterium | reverse complement strand
AGCTTGCTGAGTTCACCCATACCCTCGGGTGACTGATAGCCCGAGAACAGCGCCATCCAGAGCCCCTGAATCAGGGGTGCCGGCGAGTCTGCGTGACTGGCAAGTGCCAGCGCGCGCACCACGTCTGTCTGAAAGGCGGCGGCATAGAGCGTACCCGAGAGGGTGCAGATCAAGATGGCGGGGTAGGCGGGTACCCGAAAATAGATGAGCGCCAGCATCATTACGAGCGGCGAGAGTACCCAGGGGGAGATCGCAAATTGGTTGGCTAAGGCAGTGCGGATCTCGGTGATGTTCTCGGGGGTGGCGGCGCCCTCACTGCCGACGAAGGAAAAAATCACCAGTGCTGCAATGAAGGCGGGCAGGGTCGTCCAGAGCATATTTTTGATGTGCTCAAACAGATCAACGCCCACCGCCGCCGCGGCCAAATTGGTGGTATCTGAGAGCGGCGAGAGTTTGTCGCCAAAATAGGCGCCTGAGATCACAGCACCGGCCGTGATCGCAGGCGACAGCGAGTAGGTGGTGGCGATGCCCATGAGGCCGATGCCCAGTGTCCCTGCGACAGTCCACGAGCTGCCGAGGCTCAATGACGCCAGCGCACAGATGACAGCGGACGCGGCATAGAAGAAACTGGGATCCAGGAGCGCTACACCGTAGTAAATCATGGCGGGAACGGTCCCGCTGATGATCCAGCTGCCGATCAGTGCGCCAACGGAGAGCAGAATCATCATCGGCATAATCGACACCGTGATCGCGCTGACCATGCCATCCTGAATTGCCTGCCAGCTCATACCGCGGCGCCAGCCCACCAGCATGGTGGCCGCCGAGGCAATGATCAGTGCAACCTGATTGGGTCCGTAGGATGCGTCCGAGCCAAACAGCGCCACTGAGGCAGAGAGCAGTAAAACCAGCAGCGCGATGGGCGCGAGGGACAGCAGCATAGGCGGTAGATCAGCCGGGGCGGTACCCCGGCTTGGTCATGGTGATTTGATAGGTGCCAATAATGCGCTCGCGGAAGCCCCCCTCGCAATAGCTGAGGTAGTAGCGCCACATATTGATAAATCGATCGTCAAAGCCCATGCCGCGCACTCGGTCAAGCTTCTCAAGGAACCCTTCGTGCCAGGCATTGAGTGTGTCGGCGTAGTCTTGGGTGATGTCGCGCAGGTGACTCATCTGCATATCTGTCATGCGTGCCAGCGCATCACTGATGACGGTGAGCGAGGGCAGGCATCCGCCCGGGAAGATGTAACGCTTGATGAAGTCCACGGAGTCTCGCGCCTGCTCATAGCGTTGCTCGGTCATGGTGATGGCCTGGATGACTGCTTTGCCGTGTGGCTTCAGTAGTCGGCTGACTGTCTGGAAGTAGGTGTCATAAAACTGATGCCCGACCGCCTCGATCATCTCGATGGACACCAGCTTGTCAAACTTGCCGGTGAGGTCGCGGTAATCATCGAAGAGCACCGTGATGCGGTCTTGCAGGCCGCGTTGGGCGACGGCGTCGACCGTGTACTCAAACTGCTCTCGGGAGATGGTGGTGGTCGTAACCCGACAGCCATAGTGCTCGGCAGCATAGATCGCCATGCCGCCCCAGCCCGTGCCAATCTCGATCAGATGATCCTCGGGCTTGAGCTCAAGATCCTCGCAGATCAAATGTAGCTTGTGTTGTGACGCGGCGGCGAGATCACTCTGTGGCGTGGGGAAGACCGCCGACGAATACATCATGCTGGGGTCGAGGAACAGCGAGAAAAAATCATTCCCCAAATCGTAGTGGGCGGAGATGTTTTCCCGGGACCGTGTCGCGGTGTTGCGTCGCGCCCAATGACTTAGCTTCAGGGCGGTTTTTGCCAACAGATTCTGCCGGTCTGACATGGCGCCCAGCATGGCTAGGTTAGCGCTGAAAGCGCGGGTCACTGAAGTCAGATCGGGGCTGCTCCACAGGCCCTCGATGTAGGTTTCGCCGGCTGCGATGCCGCCGCCGGTGAGAATCCGGCGATATAAATCTTTGTCATGGACGTGCACCTCGGCATGGGGTGCGGAGGGATCGGTCTTTTCCCCAAAGACCAGTGTCTCGCCCTGTTCTTTGAGCGTGAGAGATCCCACCTGAAGTTTGGCCAACACCTTGAGCATTAGCGAGCGCGCCAGCCCGCCCTGTTTCTCCGGAAACAGCATGGGCAACTTGGAGATGTTTTTGACGCTGTATTCGCTCATGAAGACCCTCTATCAGCTACCTCGTGGAGTCGACGGTTACGCTAGTGCGATCGCTTTGGATGAGCATGTAGGCTGACGCCTTTTAAAAATAGGCGCAAGGCCTCCCAGTAAATGCCGGCGGCAACCTTCATCGTCATAAACGGGTAGGCGAGGATCGCGCGGCGTGCGCTGCGAGCGGTGAGCGGCTCTGCGGCGAGAGACAGCACGGCGTCGAAAATACGCTGACCCTCCTCGAAAAGCGTAATCTGAATATTGAGATCATCCCCGGGAACATTGCTGTACCAGCGGTAGGTCATGTTCATGGGGTTGAAGGGCGAGACGTGGAGCGCCTTCTGGAACTCCGTCGCCAGAGGCTGGTCGGCATCAGGCGCCTCGAGCACATAGCTATGTCGCTCACCCCATGGGGTGTTGGTGACCTCAGCCACGACATACTGCAATTGCTCTCCCACGGCGTCGTAGCAGTAATAAACGGCAATCGGATTGTTCTGGTAGCCGAAATATCGCCAGTTGGCCAACAGATAAACCGGCCCGGCGTGGTCTTTACCCGTTTCTTGCTTAATCCGTTGGCGAACGGCGTCGGCTAGCGGCAGTTCGGGTGCGCCCAGAAAATCGCTGCGGAGGAACCGTGCCGGTGCCCACCGCTTGGTTGACCATAAGGGCAGGCGTGCAGTGAGCTCAGGGAGCGTCTCCAGCTCGACAAAGGGCATGAACACCTTGTAGGAGAAGGCGTGTTTTTTGGGAGAGTAGCGGGCGTGTCGAAGCGTGCCCGAGTAGAGTTTGGCCGTCACGCCGCCATCTGCGCAGCTGCGCACAGGCTCTCGGCTACCCGCAGCCCGCTGCTTAGGCCATCTTCGTGGAAGCCATTTTGCCAATACGCGCCGCAGAACCATGTGCCGTTACGCCCGTTGATGTCACCCCATCGCTGCTGGGCTTCCATGCCCGCCAGGGTGAACTGAGGGTGTGCGTAATTAAAACGGCCGAGGATACGATGGGGGTTAATGGAGGCGGTGTCGTTTAATGTCACACAGAAGGTCTCGGGTGCATTCAGACCCTGCAAAATATTCATATTGTAGGTGACGGTGGCGCGTCCGTTGCCTGGCTTTAACCGGTAGTTCCAGCTCGACCAGGCGCGCTGGGTCTTGGGTAACAGGCGCGTATCGGTGTGCAGAATCACTTCGTTGTCCCGGTAGGGCAGCGCCCCAAGAACCGATTTTTCCAACTCGGTCGGGTCACCAAGCATGCTGAGGGCTTCGTCTGAGTGTGTGGCAATCACGACCTCATCAAACTCTCGTTGTAGGCCATTGGTGAAGTGCACTGCAACCGGCTTGCCGGGCGGGCGCAGAATCTTGTCTACCCGCATGCGGGTGTGAATAGAGTCCGAGAACCGTTGCGTGAGCGGCGCGAGGTATTCCCGGCTGCCACCCTCCACCACGCGCCACTGAGGCCTGTCCTTTATTGAGAGCAAACCGTGGTTGCGAAAGAAGCGAATAAAAAACTCGACCGGAAAATCCTGTGCGTCCTCGAAGTCTGCCGACCAGATCGCGGAGGTCATCGCCAACAAATAACTGCGACTGAAATGCGCGCTGAAGCCGTGACGCGCGAGATACTCGACAAGGGTCTGGTCCTGAGGG
>JAAEZV010000216.1:2509-3861 GCA_018222695.1 Gammaproteobacteria bacterium | reverse complement strand
GGCTTCATAGAACCACTGTTGCGTAATGCCAACACGATGATGTTCGGCTTCATCCTCGGCACTAATGCCAACAACGACCGACATCGCCGACTCCATAAATTCAGGTGATTGCTCGAAGGTATCCATGGTCCGTCGGGTGAGCTCCAGAATCCTCGAGATCCCCGCTGGCGCGCTCATCACGTTGGCGCTATTTTGCGTGTCGGCTCTGGTTTGCGCTGCGGCAGCCAGCAACAAACCGTTGCGGCTTTTAAAAAGGTTGTAGAGGGTTTTGGTGCTTACGTCGCTCAGCTCAGCGATTTGCGCCATACTGATATCAGACGGGGACTCCGACGCCAGAAGTTTTAGCGTTTCTCTCAAAATACGCTTGCGTCGCTCAGCTTGAGCGGGAGACGCGTACTTGCCCCGAACTTTTGCCATATTGTTTATTTTTATGAATGCGTTGTGACAAAATTACATGACCCTGTAAATTTTGCAAGATGTTTTCGGTCAGGTCAGAATGGAGTGTGCATGGGCGCAGACTAGGGCAGTATGGCTTCGCGCTCTCAGCAAATTAAAAGCCAATAAAAGGAAAAACGGATGACACAGCAGAGCACCAATTACGATGATGTAAAGCAGTACCGGCTCGACCCGGATCGTGAGCAAGAGTTGGTGAATTGCGCCGGGGAGTGCACCTTTTGCTGGGCCAATAAAGCGGGACACCCGTTGGGTGTGACCACGGCTTACGTTCCTGTAGACGGGAAGATTTGGATGACCGCGACCCGTGAGCGTGTGCGTATCAAGGCGATTGCGCGTGACGGTCGTTCGTCGGTCGTGATGTCTAGTAAGGGTACCCATATGGGTGGTGGTAAGACGGTGACCTATAAAGGCCATACCGTGATCCACGATGACCCGGAAATTAAAATGTGGATGTACAAGTTGCTCGCCCACGGCATGTCCAAAGTGGAAGATTCAGACAACGATTTCACGATGGGGCTCGATCCCGACTTGTTTGTAAAATTTCTGGATACGCCCGAGAGAATCGTGCTGGAGTTCACGCCCGAAATGTCGATTCCTTTTGACGGTGACAAGATGGCGAAAGGCACCGCCACCGCCTATGCAGAGTTCGCGGCCAAGGCAGCAAAAGGCGACTGAATCCGCAGCCATAATTCATGCGCATAAAAAAAGCGGCGTCGATGGCCGCTTTTTTATTGCAATGTTTTCATCACTTCAGCAGCGCATGCGCTGGTAGCAAAGGTGATTTGAGGGTGAGGGCGCTCAGAGCCTGCGGCGTCATTCCGTCGAGACAACCTGCACCAGTTCGAGGAACGTGCCGTCCGGATCTTTAAAACAGAAGAATCTCGCGTAGCTGGTTT
>JAAEZV010000216.1:0-2499 GCA_018222695.1 Gammaproteobacteria bacterium | reverse complement strand
GGGTAGGGCGGTGAGTCATCACGCGGCGACTTCCACTCCAAGAGGTCGATGACCATCGGTTGCTCAGCGTTCTGAAGCGCCATCAGCGCGCCCTCTACCTGATACTTCGGCATGCCCACGGCACTGGCGACCTCTTCAGTGTTGGTTTCCGGTACGGGCCAGTAGACTTGAAAGCCAAGCATCTCGTAGAACGCCTTGGATCGTTGGAAGTCGGTGCAGTTGATATTGATGTGCACCATGCCGGTGATATGCATTGCATTTGCTCCTAGTTACTCAGGGCAGAGTTTGTTGTGAATCGGGACTGTGCTGATATCGTTAAGTGAACGAGGCGAGGCAGATTGGCGTCCGCGCTTTAGATTACGGTGTCGCCGTTATCGATCACCATTTCTGCACCCGTGACGTGTTTGGACTCATCAGACAACAGATACAGCACCATGTTGGCAACGTCCTCGGGTTCGCCGATGCCCATTGCGACGCGGGTCTTTTCGGGGTCCTCTTCGGCCATCAGATCAGTCCCCATCAATGTCTTCAGTGCTTTGTGCACCATCGGTGTGCTGATGGATCCCGGGTGAACCGAGTTGCAGCGGATGCCCAGCCCCTCTGATCGACAGTGGATGGCAATTGATTTCGTCATCGCGCGAATACCGCCCTTTGCGGCTGAGTAAGCGAGGTAGGGGCCAAGGCCGATTAAGGCAGCCGTTGAGGACATATTGACGATAGAGCCGCCGCCACTTTTCTTCATCAGGGCGATGGCTGACTGGCACCCCCAGAATGTCGCATCCAGATGGATGCCCATCACCCGACGCCAGACATCGGTCGTGGTGTCTTCGATATTGGCAATCGGTGCGATGCCCGCGTTGTTGACCAGGCCATCGAGCCGTCCGAAGTGACTCTCAACCTCCCTCATGACCTTTTGCCACGAGGCTTCCTCACTGACATCCTGAGCAATGAAGTGAGCGCCAATCTCATTTGCATGCGTCTGCCCTGCCTCAGGGTCAATGTCAGTCATCACCACCTGCGCCCCTTCGCGGGCAAGCACGCGGCTATCAGCCAAGCCAAGGCCCGATGCGGCGCCCGTGATGACACGATGACTTTGTCTTTGACTCTATCCATATTGGTTATCCATTTTTATTAGCGGGCGCGAGAACCGATATCGTGGTCTTCGTGGATGCTGTTATCGGTCTCAGCCAGCTTGATCATGTTGGGCGTGGTCTGATCCTACCTCAAAGCCTCTCCATTCTTCTCGGGCGAGACGACATTGCTTGCGATAAAAGGGGAAGCCGCCAAACCAGAACAGGGTGGCTCTCGGTTTGCCGGGGATGTTGTCCCCCATGTAGTAGTTGTCGGATTCGGGGTACAGCGTGCTGTTGCCAATGTCATTGGTGAGTTGCACGTAGCGATGCTCCTCATCCGCTTTGGCTTCAATGACCTCTGCGCCGTGATCTGTCATCTCATCAATGAGCTCGGTGACGAAGTCGCACTGGAACTCGGCCAGCAAAATAGGGTTGTAAAACGGACTGTGCGGGCCGTTGATCCAGAACAGGTTAGGAAAGCCGTGCGTCATCATGCCAAGGTGGCTGGTCACACTCTCTGCCCACCGTGCCTTCAATGTCTGATCCTCCCGACCGCGAATATCAATGCGATCCATAGCGCCGGTCATCACATCAAACCCGGTAGCGAAAATCACAGCGTCGATCTTGATCTCGGTATCGCCCACGACAATGCCATCAGAGGTGAAGTGACTGATCGGCTGCTCATGGAGATCGATCAAATCCACATTGGTCTGATTGAATGCTTCGAGGTAATGGGTCTCGGGCGACAGGCGCCGGGTCAGGATGGGGTAGTCGGGGCAGAGCTTTTCGGCAATGGCGGGGTCATCGACCCGCTCTCGAACTTTGGCGCGCGCGAAATCCGCCAGCGTCTGGTTGGACTCCATTTTTAGCAAGCTGTCAGTAAAGGCGTAATAGGGAGACAGACCACCCGATGCCCAGCGATTTTCATACTCTGCCAGACGCTCCTCTTCGCTTACCTCAAGTGCTGCTTTCGAAGGTGGTGGTGCCAGATCCGAGTGCACTAGCGTAAAACCTGAGAACGAGTTGAACTGCCGATCCCGCAGTTCGGCGTACTGCTTTTTCATTTTGCTGGCGTGACCGGGCTCTACCGGCCGGTTGCGCAAGGGGATGGTGAAGGAGGGTGTGCGCTGGAGCACATAGAGTTGTCCGGCCTCTTGCGCGACTTCGGAAATCACTTGAATCCCTGAAGAGCCGGTGCCGATGACTGCGACCCTTTTATCCGCGAACTCTGGTGCCTCTGCCGGCCAGCGGCTGGTGAGATACTGCTCGCCGGTAAAGCCATCCAGCCCCTCGAAACGAGGCTCAATGGGTGCCGAGATGAGGCCTGTTGCCATGATGCAGAAGCGGGCAGATACGCGCTCGCCGGTATCCGTTTCAACCAGCCAGCGCTGAGTGCTCTCATCAAAATGAGCTGCGGTGACCCGAG
>JAAEZV010000215.1 GCA_018222695.1 Gammaproteobacteria bacterium | reverse complement strand
CAAAAATACCGATTTGTCGCGTTTTTCAGCATTCCAAAAAAGAACTCTATTACGTTTTGCGCCAGAAATTGCTAATTTCTTTCTTGTGGTTGCGGCTTTAATAGTTCTAATAAAGAACTATATCGGGATTTCGTTGGTATTGCGCTGCTCGTAGCCCGCTGGTTCGCGCTTGAGGCCCTTGGTGGGGAAGCGGGTGAGGATGGCGTGCGACTGGGGTCGCGTTACGCCCATGATGCCGGTTGAGGATCAACGAGTTCGGCACGGCGTTATCTGGATATCAAAAAATAGGCATGTGGGGGTGATTACCGTGGAAAAATTGGACGCCATCGAAGTTGATGAGTGGACGGAATCACTCGACTCCGTTTTGCGATTCAACGGTCCTGCCGCGACCGGTCAGTTACTGAGGCATTTGTCCGAGCACGCACAATCCTCCCGGGTGCCATTGCCCAGCGCGATCACGACTCCCTTCCGCAATACGATTTCCCCTGAAGACGAGCGCACTATGCCCGGCGATCTGTTCATGGAGCGGCGCATTCGTTCTCTGGTGCGGTGGAATGCGATGGCCATGGTGATGCGTGCCAACGATAACGAAGATGGTTTGGGTGGACACATCTCGAGCTTCTCGTCGAGTGCAACGCTGTATGACGTTGGGATGAATCACTTCTTTCGTGGCACCGCGAACGGGCACCCGGGGGACTTGGTCTACTACCAGGGTCACAGTGCGCCGGGTATGTACGCCCGCTCATTCCTTGAGGGCGTGATCAGTGAGGAACAGCTGGAGAACTTTCGTCGCGAGGTGGGCGGCGGGGGCCTATCGTCTTACCCGCACCCCTGGTTGATGCCTGATTACTGGCAGTTCCCTACCGTGTCGATGGGCCTTGGGCCGATTCAGGCGATTTATCAAGCCCACGTTATGAAGTACCAAAGCAAGCGCGGGTTGGTCGATCATCGCGACCGGAAAATCTGGTGTTTTCTGGGAGACGGTGAGTGTGACGAGCCGGAATCGCTCGGTGCGATTGCGCTGGCCGGTCGCGAACGTCTGGGCAATCTGCACTTCGTGATCAACTGTAACCTGCAGCGCCTCGATGGCCCGGTGCGGGGCAACGGCAAGATCATCCAGGAACTTGAGGGCGTTTTTCGCGGTGCGGGTTGGCACGTCATCAAGGTGGTGTGGGGCCGCAAGTGGGATCCCCTGATTGAGCGGGATCAGACTGGCCTGCTGCAGAAAATCATGGACGACGTCTGTGACGGCGAGTTACAGAATTGCAAGTTCAATGGGGGTGCCTACACCCGGGAGCACTTCTTCGGGAAGTATCCCGAGACGCTGGAGCTGGTGAAGGATCTGAGCGACGAAGACATCATGTACCTCAATCGGGGTGGGCATGACCCTTATAAGGTGTACGCCGCTTACGCGGCCGCCTGTGAGGAGGTGGAGCGCCCCACGGTCATTCTGGCGATGACCGTAAAAGGATACGGCACCAGCGAGGCGGGCGAGGCGAGCAACGAAACCCACTCGCTGAAGAAGCTGGATATGAAGAGCTTGCAGGCATTTCGCGATCGCTTCGGTGTGCCGATCAGCGACAAAGATCTCAAGCAGGTGCCTTTTTATCGACCTCCCGAGGATAGCCCGGAGATGCGTTACATGCGCGAGCGGCGGGCTGAATTGGGTGGCCACATTCCCGCGCGCCGGAAAACATCGTATGCGCTGCCGGCGCCGCCCCAAAGCGCGTTCTCCGGACAGCTAAAGACCTCGGGCAAGCGCCAGATCAGCACCACGATGGCCTTCGTGCGCATCCTGTCGACGCTATTGAAAGACAAAACACACGGCGAGCGCGTGGTTCCGATAGTCCCGGATGAAGCGCGCACCTTTGGCATGGAAGGCATGTTCCGGCAGATGGGGATTTACTCCTCGGTGGGACAGCGTTACACCCCCCACGATTCAGGCGGCATCCTCTATTACAAAGAGGCCGAGACCGGGCAGATTCTCGAGGAGGGCATCAACGAGGCAGGCGCGTTCTCCGCTTGGCTGGCTGCCGCGACCTCCTACAGCGTCTCCGATTTTCCCATGGTGCCGTTTTATATCTTCTATTCGATGTTCGGCTTTCAGCGCATAGGCGATCTTGCCTGGGCGGCGGGTGATAGCCAGGCCCGCGGGTTTTTGATCGGCGCCACCGCAGGGCGCACCACGCTGAATGGCGAGGGTCTTCAGCATCAGGACGGCCACAGTCATCTGATTGCGGCGACCATACCCAATTGCATCAGCTACGATCCCGCCTATGCCTATGAGCTGGCGGTCATCATTCAGGACGGCATGCGTCGGATGTTTGAGGAGGGCGAGAACTGCTTCTATTACATCACGACGATGAACGAGAACTATGTGCACCCCGACATGCCGGAAGGCGTCGAAGAGGGCATTGTGCGCGGCGTATATCGGCTGCGCTCCAGTGCCGCAACAGGGCCCTCTGTCCAGTTACTGGGTGCGGGTGCGATTCTTCGAGAGGTGGAGGCGGCTGCTGACATGCTCGAGCGAGATTTTGGTGTCGCTGCAAATATCTGGAGCCTCACGAGCGTGAACGAACTGGCCCGTGACGGCAGCGATGCCGTGCGCTGGAATCGACTTCACCCGACTGAGGCACCCCGGGTTCCTTACTTTACCGCGCAGCTCTCTGAGAGCAGCGGGCCATTCATCGCGGCGACCGACTACCAGAAAGCTCACACGGAACAGCTCCGCGAATTTGTCCCTGGCCGCTTCACAGTGCTCGGCACGGACGGTTTTGGTCGTAGTGATACCCGTCGGCAATTGCGGCAGCACTTCGAGGTGAGTCGAGAACACATTGTGCTGGCCGCACTGACCGCACTGGTGGATCAGGGCGAGCTGGATGTCAGCATCGTTGAGCGGGCGATCTCCGAGCTGGAGATCAACGCCGACAAACCCAACCCGATGCGTCTCTGAGCGCAGGACAGGAGATCGGACATGGCAAACGAACTGATCAAAGTCCCGGACATCGGTGGCGCAGAGGGTGCAGAGGTGGTCGAGGTGCTGGTGTCGCCCGGTGACGACATCGACGTAGAGCAGAGCTTGGTGGTGGTCGAATCAGATAAGGCCTCCATGGAAATTCCCGCGCCCATCGCGGGAGTCGTCAGTGAATTACGCGTAGCCGTCGGTGACTCGGTATCAGAGGGTGACGTGATTTTGGCGTTGGCCCCAACGTCCGGTGCGGAGGGTGCTAACGCAGCACCAGCCAATGCAGAGCAGGGAGCCGTTGCTCGGGGTCCCCAAGTTGACCTGGACACCTCAGAGCAAGCCGCGAGCGGAGGGGAGATGGCAGATGGCGCTGCGAGTAGCCTTAACAACGCTGCCTCTGCCACATCGGCCCCGGAATCTGCTGCAGCGAGCGGCATTGAAGATGGCGCTAAGGTGATCGACGTCGTGATTCCCGATCTCGGGAGTGATGAGGGCGCAGATTTAGTCGAGCTACTGGTTCCGGTTGGTAGTCAGGTTGAAGAGGGCGATTCGCTGGTACTGCTCGAATCGGACAAGGCGTCGATGGAAGTCCCAGCCCCAGCCGCCGGCACCGTGACTGAGTGGTTGATCGAAACCGGTACCACGGTGAAGGAAGGGGCGGTGATTGCCAGGCTAGCGATCGATAGCGCCTCCGCGCCCTCCACGCAACCCGATGGCGGCACGAATGCGGCACAAGGAAAGCCACAAGACCCGGGCGAGCGGGGCGAAGAGAACGCGCAAGCTACTGCGGTGACCGTCGCGGCTTCGGTCTCGGATGAGGACGCCTCCCATCTGCACACTCACGAGGTAACCACTCTATCCGCGCCACGCGGAGGAGAAAGTCCCGCTGCGTTGTCAGAACCTGACACCGTTTATG